>JAYVHJ010000503.1:0-5651 GCA_043771315.1 Raineyaceae bacterium | reverse complement strand
ATTCCCACTAAAATAATAATGCTTGTTCTAGGATTATTTATTTTTTGCTTAAAATATTCTTGCAAAGATGTAGTACTTTTTGTTACTTTTTTGTTGCTGATTTTAGCAGAAAACACACCTATAAAACTATCTGTAAGACCAACGGAAGCATTTTTATTATAAAAAGTAAGAAATAAAGTTTTATCATTATAAAGTTTTTGAAGGCTATCAATTTTATAAGCTTGCCAACCTTCTTTGCTAATAAGTTGATGCAGTTGCTGATTTATAAAAAAATACTCATCTTTTTTGAGCTTAATGACCAAATAATAAGGTTTGTTTTTTTCTGTATCTAGCCAAAAACTAATGGTTTTCGTACCTTTATGACGAGAAGAAATGTAGGGTACATACGACTTATATTTATCATCATAAACCTGCCATTCTGTTTGTAAGTCCTTGAAAGATAAGTAATTAGCGGAATCAATGGGCGTAGCAAAAGTGAATTTTGTCGCAAAAATCAGCAACAAAAAAAGACAATAAAACTTTTTGCAAAGTCTTTGAGAAAATCTTTTGAGAGGTTGTTTTAAAGGCATTTGTCTAAAAATATTTGCAAATATATTGAAAAAAAACAACTTTAAAAGCTAGATTTGAACAATACTTTGATATTTTTGCGTTTTATAACCAAAATAAACATATTTCTTGCCCTTAGATGAGGTAGTGCCTTATCCCTACAATTTTAAAACTAATGTTTCTAATTCCTGCTATTGATATTATTGATGGAAAGTGCGTCCGCCTTACGCAGGGCGACTATTCCCAAAAGAAAATTTACAATGAAAACCCTTTGGAAGTTGCTAAAGAATTTGAGGCAAACGGACTTCTACGTCTTCATTTGGTTGATTTGGACGGTGCAAAAGCTAAAAAAATCATCAATCATAAAGTTTTGGAGAAAATTTGCACACAAACACGCCTACACGTAGATTTTGGTGGTGGCGTACAAGATAACGAAAATCTGAAAATAGCCTTTGAATGTGGCGCAAAGCAGGTTACAGGTGGAAGTGTGGCATTCAAAAATCCTCAACTTTTTGAAAGTTGGTTAGCAGAGTTTGGAGAAAAAATTATTTTGGGTGCAGATTGTCAAAATGAAATGATTGCTATCAGTGGTTGGGAAGAAAAAACTACGGTTTCTGTTTTTGATTTTATCAAAGATTTTCAGCAAAAAGGCGCAAAATATGCTATTTGCACAGATATTAGTAAAGATGGTTTGCTAGCTGGCACATCTATTGAACTTTACAAAAAAATAATAGCACAAATACCTGATATTCAGTTGATTGCAAGCGGTGGTGTTACTGATATGAATGATGTCAGAAAACTTGCTGAAATAGGCTGTTTTGGTGCAATTATTGGCAAGGCTATTTATGAAGGGCGTATTACGGTTAAAGAATTGGGAGCTTTTATTTATGGATAAATTTTCGTCAAATATCATTACAAGAGTGTTTTTTATTATGCTTACAAGTGTTTTGTGGGCGTTTTTGCTGGTTTATACCAAATATTGGTTTACGTTTTCTTTGATAAGTATTGTAATTATTTTGCAAGGTTTTTCTTTGGTGAAATACGCTCAACAAAATACCAAAAAACTTGCACAATGGCTAGAAGGCATCACGCAAGAGGATTTTGGGCAATATTTTTCTATGGAAAATCAAACAGAAGATGTAGAAAATTCATCAGGGAATAATCTAGAAAATACACAAAAAAATAATCAAAATATTACTCAAAAAGACACACATTGTGAAGAAAAAAAACATTTTTCTTCACCTTCAAAACGTCTTTTGAGCATTATGAACGCCACAATGCATAATTTTGCAGATACTCGCAGAAAAGAAATGGCGCAACAAGAATACACACAAGCTATTTTGCAACATATTCCTGTCGGGATTTTGGTGCTTGACAATCTACAAAATGTTCAAACTCATAACAATACACTACTTAAAATTTTGTCGTGCAATTATTTTGATAACCTCAATAAAATTGCACAAAAATATCCGCCTTTGTTTAATTTTATCACAGAAAAAAATAAAACCCAACATAGCACGCTCCAACTTTTTATCAATAATGCCACTACGGAGGTCGTAATCAATAAAAATACTATTATTGTATTAGGGAAAACCTATCAAATTATTTCTATACAAAATATACAGGAAGTGCTTGATGCTAAAGAACTTGAAGCTTGGCAAAATTTGATGCGTGTGCTTACACACGAGATTATCAACTCCATAACGCCCATTACCTCGCTTTCTAATACGCTTTCTGACCAAATGGCTGAACAATTTGCCGTTACTGGCACGTATGAAGATTTTGCAGCGCAAGACATTGAAGATACACATAAAGCCATACAAGTCATACAGAAACGCTCTGCGGGGCTTGTGCATTTCGTTACTGATGTGCGCAATTTTACTAAAATTCCTGCACCAAAGTTCAAATTATTTGCTATAAAGCCATTTTTTGAGAATATTCGTATTTTGATGCAAGAAGAATTTAAACGCTATCAAGTTGATTTTGAGGGTATTGTAAGTTTTGATGATTTGCAAATTGTTGCTGATGAAGAACTTATAGAACAAGTAATCATTAATCTTGTCAAAAACGCTACACAAGCATTTTCAAACGACCAAAAAGATAGAAAAATCAGGCTTATTTGTGAGTTAGATGAGAAAAGTAAAGTGGTGATTAAGGTAAAAGATAATGGCGTGGGTATTGATGAAGAGGCACAAAAACGTATTTTTGTACCTTTCTTTACAACAAAAAAGCAAGGTTCTGGGATTGGTTTGAGCCTTTCTAGACAAATTATGCAGGCACATGGAGGTACATTAAGCGTACATTCTAGTAAAGGAAATGGGGCAACTTTTTTATTGCATTTTGCTTAGTTTTTGTGTTATTTCCTAACCTAATTTCTGCAATTCTTGGTTTGGTCTTGCAAACGCATAACGAGCTATTTCTGTGGCTTCATAATATGCATCTAAGCCAGAAACAACCGCTGTTCCTGCTTTTTGTAGGTCAATAAAACCATCTTTTCTAATAAAATTTTCGTCAATAATAATCTCCTGCACTTCTCCCACAATAATCCAAACATCATTCGTTTTAATATAAATTTCTTCTGCAAGCTTCAACCCAATTTTAATGCGGCTTTCTTTCACGTAAGGTACAAAACCAAAATTAGCACTAAATTGAGGCGTAAAGCCACATTTTACAAATTCTGATTCTTCTTTTGCATATTTTGCAGACGTTTGATGTGCTGCTGCGGTCATTTCTGTATGAATATGGTTGATTGTGTAGTAACCAACAGCACGAATATTGTCGTAAGTATGCCTTGCGACTGTCGTAGGGCGCAAAACAAAGCCAATATGTGGTGGTTTTGCACCAATATGAAACACAGAATTAAAAACTGCTAAATTAGTGTTGCCGTTTTCGTCTTGTGTACCTATCAAATTGCCATTTTTGTAGCCTGTGAGCGTATTCATTAGGTTACGCCTATAAAGTTCTTCCAATGATAAGAGTGTGCTTTGGGAAAATTCCATACTTTGAATTATGAATTTTAAATTATAAATTGTGAATTGAATACAAAGAGAATACCCAAGTTATGAGTTTTCCATTTGTAAGAAATTAACAATTCTCCCTAAAAAATTGTTTTTAAAATCATTCAAAACGCTGTTATCCAAGTTTTCAGTTCTTAAAAGATAGGCAGAAAGTGCAGGAAAATAAGCTGAAACAGCTTCTTTTGTATAAAATTCTTGCCCCTCCAGAAGTGCCTGACATTGTCCCATTTGGAAAGCAAAAGTCTTCTGAAAATCAAGTAAAGCTACTTTTCCAAGCTGATTTTTAAGTTGATTATCAAAAAAAAACTCTTGCAAATCCAAAGCTAATAATACCTCTACTTTTCTTTGCCAATCTGCTATTAAAGCCATTTTTATGGTTGTTCTGTGCTTTGATTTGGTAAGAAAACTAAGCATTACCCGCAAAGTTCTGTGTATTTTTTCTGTGAGATTTCGTGGGACAATTTCTAAAATATGGTTGTCAAAATATTGCTTATGCAAGACGTAGGTATAGAAAAGTGCGTTATTAGTTTCGTCTTGATTACCTTTGTAGGCACTAATTAAAATACCATTTTGCACAATTCCTACATTTGCGTTGATTTTTCTTTGTGGATTTTCTGATAAACTTTCTGTTGAATCATCATTCAATTCTTTTGCTAAACTCTTTCCATAAGACAAGCAAAACTGACTACATTCGTACACAGAAGTAGGCAGTTTTTCTACAAAAACCATTATGTCAATGTCTTGAGAACTTTCAGAACCAAGAATTTGAAAAGGATATAAAAATTTCATATTTATAATTTTCCTTCATTTTTTCCACCAATATTATGGTTGATTTTCTGTCCCATATGGTTTGTTACGTAACCCATAATATTTTCTTCCTTTTTTTGCCCGTTTGATAAAAACCCAATATTTATGGAACAGTCGTCTGTTATATCTACCCAAACGGTTTTACTTTCTCCAATATCTAACTTATCAATATGCCCACCGCCACAACCAATGATGTTTATATTGGTCAAAATGGTTTGAGTTTCATTTTTAAAAGTAATTCTCATTGTGTTTAAAAGAATAGTAGTAATCCAACAATAAAACAGCATAATAGGAATGTTCAGCAACATTATTGCGCTGGTTATCAAGAGTTTTTTTCTGTTTTCTTTGTTTTCTGTTTCCTTTTTAGCTTTCAATAAAATAGCTCCTAAAATGCCAAGATTTATCAAAAATGCCAAAAATATAAAAGCATATCCAACAAAAAGTAACACATCAACAGATGTGAAAAAATAAATCAAAAAAATGGCTGTACCTATCAAAAATGAACTAATGGCAGTTATTCGCCCTAGTTTTATATATTTTTCTGTTGTCATAGGTGAATGTAATTAACTGATTATTAAAATTTTGTATTCATTCCTAATTAAATAGCCATTTTCACTTTTTCCATCAACCAATTTGGGGTAGAAGTTGCGCCACAAATACCAATATTATCAGTTTCTAAAAACCCTTCTTTGTTTATATCTTGTTCATTTTCAATAAAATAACTTCTTTTATTTGTTCTTTTACAAACCTCAAAAAGTGCAATTCCGTTAGAACTTTTCTTGCCACTCACAAACAAAATAACATCATTTTCCTTAGAAAAATGTATTAGTTGTGGTTCTCTGTTAGAAACTTGCCTACAAATACTGTCATTGGCATCAAAATCTTTCAAAATATTTTCTTCTGAATTTTCTGAATTATTTTTTATTGATTTTTCAGTATAATTTTTGGCTATACGTTCTTCAATAAGGCTTTTCATTTTATAAAAACCTTCTGTACTTTTGGTTGTTTGGCTATAAAGCGTGATAGGTTTTGAAAAATCTACATTTTCCAAATCATTTTCATTCATTATAATAATTGCTTTTTCGTTGGTTTGCCCAGAAAGTCCAATAACTTCTGCGTGTCCTTTTTTGCCATAAATAACAATCTGACCGTTATTTTTTTCTGTTTTATCAAAAGAATTTTTGATACGGTTTTGAAGTTTCAAAACCACAGGGCAAGACGCATCTATGAGTTCTATATTGTTGGAAAGAGCTATTTTGTAGGTTTCTGGCGGCTCTCCGT
>JAYVHJ010000502.1:0-1835 GCA_043771315.1 Raineyaceae bacterium | reverse complement strand
ACGCAGCTTGTGGAATAGAATAACTTATAAATAAATTTCTGTCGTGTTTCAGGTGTTTCCATTTGCGCCTTAGTGGGTATGCCTTTTCCACTATTATTGTGTTCTAGCGTTAGCGACACCAACAATGCAGTTATCAAACAATGTATTTAAGTGCTACTTATAAACAAAAACCATCTATAAAAATTTTTATAGATGGTTTTTCAATTTCAAATCTCCAAAATATTAAGGGAAAATACCCATCATTTGGTAGCTAAGGGCAATTTTGCGGATAGCAATATAAAAAGCAGCAGTACGCAAATCTGTAATACTTGGCGTTTGTATCATAGCCTCACGTATTTCGTGGTAAGCCGTAATCATAGAATCTTCTAGACCAGAACGCACAATATCTTCTTCATCTGCGCCCTGCGTAAGTTCCATACGTTCTTCCATACTGATTTTCTTGCCAGTTGCATCTTCCAAGGCATTGACAATCCTGTTATAAGATTTTTCTTCTGCACGTTTGCCCATACGTCCAAAACGTACATTAGAAAGGTTTTTCAACCATTCAAAATAAGAAACGGTTACCCCACCTGCATTCAAATACAAATCAGGAATAATAACAACACCTTTTTTGAGAAGAATAATCTCTGCATCTCTCGTAACTGGTCCGTTTGCCGCTTCTGCAATAACTTTAGCCTTTATTTTGTCTGCATTTCCTTCGTGGATTTGGTTTTCCAAAGCCGCAGGAATAAGAATGTCGCAAGCCATTTCTAACAAATCACCAGAATTAGGGATATTAGTAGCATTTGCAAAATTTAGGATGGATTTATTGTGTTTGCGGTGCTTAAAAAGCTCTTCTACATCAAGTCCGTTAGCATCATAAACGCCACCTTCAAATTCAGCAATACCAACTACTAATGCGCCTTCTTCTTGCAAAAACTTAGCAGAATAATAGCCCACATTACCAAAACCTTGAATAATAACAGTTTTGCCTTTAAGACCCGCTGAAAGTCCTATTTTTTCTGTATCTTCAGCAAAAGAGAAAAATTCTCTCAAACCAAAAAACACACCCAAACCAGTAGCTTCAGTACGTCCTCTGATACCACCAAGCCCAATAGGCTTACCCGTAACGCAACCTTGCGCACCTGTGTCGCCATGTTTGAAAGTCATATAAGTATCTGCAATCCAAGCCATTTCACGGCTTCCTGTGCCATAATCAGGTGCTGGTACATCCATTGCAGGACCTATCAAGTTTTTCTTAATAAGTTCTGATGCAAAACGTCTAGTAACTTTTTCCAAAGTTTTTTCTGTATGCTCACGAGGGTTGATTTTCACGCCTCCTTTTGCGCCACCAAACGGCACGTTCACAACGGCACATTTGAAAGTCATAAGGGTGGCAAGTGCCTTTACTTCGTCTTCAGAAACAGACATACTGTAGCGAATACCGCCTTTTGTAGGCAATTTGTGATGGCTATGTTGGACACGTATGCCTTCCACATTTTTGATTTCGCCATCAATTTCTACAGGAAATTGCACCTTATAAACACTATTACAAAGCCTTATTTGCTCCAAAACCCCTGCTGGGAGGTTGGTGTGCGCTGCCGCTTTGTCGTAATAATACATCACAGTGTCTAAGAATTTTTTGCCTTCTTCTTCGTGATTATCCATATTGTTGGTTTATATAAAAAGATAAATAACTCATTATTTTGGTGCAAATATCTTAAAAAATCTTTGAATAATGATAATTTTTCTGAAAATTTTTCTATTTATTTTTGAATTTACGCAAAATCAAAAAAGTACCTAAATTTTTAGGTACTTTTTTGAGGGTTTTATCTGGCAAACTATTAAAAAATTGC
>JAYVHJ010000501.1:0-15538 GCA_043771315.1 Raineyaceae bacterium | reverse complement strand
TGCACAAATACACCCACGACTTACACACTCAACACCTCTATTCCTTTGCCTGCTGGTAGTACCATTAACTGGATAATTCCAGATTATGGTATTGTTACTTTTACTGGTCAAGGCACTTCACAAGTGAGTATTACTTTGCCAACGCTAATACCAGGTTATTCTTGGCTTTCTAGTGTTGTAATAAGCGTAGAAGTAACCATACCAGGCTACTGTAATGTTACCGTTGTTGCAGATAAGCAAATAAATTTGGGAGCAGAGATAGGAATATACCCTTATAATCCAGTTTTATGTACAGATTCTCCTGATTATACGGGTACACAACTTTTATATTTTGCAAATGCCACGCAGTTACAAATAAATGGTGTTGATGTTACAGGTGCTACTTATTCCTTTACAGAATATGCTAGTTTTGTTAGTTTGCCAGCAGGTACTTATACTTTTGTTGCATCTAATCAATGTGTAACTGGTGTACCACAAACTATTACTATTGAGGAGCAAATATGTGGTTATGTGCCTCCAGAGCCACCTTGTTGCGACCCCTATACACCTACTGATGAAGACTATAACCCAATGCCAAAGCCTCCAAAGATAAAAAATATACCTAAAAAAGCTGAAATAACCATTTCACCCAATCCAGCAAATACATATTTAGATGTTGCTAACATTTTAGCAGGCTCAGAAGTGAAAATCTATACAAAAATGGGTGTTTTGGTACTTTCTGAAAAATCAGAAAATGACAAAATACACTTAGATATCAGCAAGTTGAATACAGATTTGTATATTTTGGAAGCAGTTTTGCCTAATAATGTGAGAGTTAGAAAGCAAATTGTAAAAGAGTAAAAGAAGCCCCCTAGCCCCCAAAGGGGGAATAAAGACAAACACAAAGATATTAAAAAGCCTTTCCAAACTTTGGAAAGGCTTTTTTGGTTTAGTAAAAATGACAAAATGTCCTCTTTTGGCATAAAAATAATTTGGTGCTTATTTTGCAATAAAGATTTTAAAATAACACTTGAAAACCTATTTTAAATTCTTTAAACTACTTCAATGAATTTCAATCAATATACCATAAAAACCCAAGAAGCAATTCAACTTGCTACACAAATAGCACAATCAAAAATGCAGTCTATTGTAGAAACAGGGCATATTTTGAAGGCTATTTTGCAAGATAATGATACTTCTATTACATTTATACTAAAAAAATGTAATATCAATCCAAAAACGCTTTCTAATGCAATAGAAGACATTATTAGCAATTATCCAAAAACTTCACAAGATGAGCCTTACCTTTCTAATGATGCCGCTCACGCTATTCAGAAAGGTGAAAAAGCTATGCTTGACTTTAAAGATGCGTTTTTAAGTGTAGAAGTTTTGCTACTTGGCATTGTGCAAGGACGTGATAAAGTTGCTTCTTTACTAAAAGAAATGAGTTTTACAGAGAATATTCTCAAAAAAGCCATTACAGAACTTCGTGCAGGCACAAACGTAACAGACCAAAACGCAGAATCTAAATACAAATCCTTAGAAAGATTTTCTACAAATCTTAATGAACTTGCCAAAAAAGGTAAAATTGACCCTGTTATTGGGCGAGATGAAGAAATTAGAAGGGTTTTGCAGATACTTTCTAGGCGTACCAAAAATAATCCTATGCTTATTGGTGAGCCTGGCGTTGGTAAAACCGCCATTGTTGAGGGACTTGCGCAACGCATTGTAAATGGTGATGTTCCTGAAAATCTTAAATCAAAAACCATCATTTCTCTTGATATGGGCGCACTTATTGCAGGTGCAAAATATCAAGGAGAGTTTGAAGAGCGTCTAAAAGCCGTTATCAAAGAAGTTACAGACTCTGATGGTGAAATAGTCCTTTTTATTGACGAAATACATACACTAGTGGGTACAGGCGCAGGTGGTGACAAGCCTATGGACGCTGCAAACCTGCTTAAACCTGCTCTTGCACGTGGAGAACTGCATACAATAGGTGCAACAACGCTGGCAGAATATCAGAAATATATTGAAAAAGATAAAGCACTTGAAAGACGTTTTCAGACCATTACTGTTGATGAGCCAAATGTAACAGATGCTATTTCTATCCTGCGTGGTTTGAAAGAAAAATATGAGTTGCATCACGGCGTAAGGATTAAAGATGATGCTATTATTGCTGCTGTGGAGCTTTCTAATAGGTATATTGCAGATAGGTTTTTGCCTGATAAAGCCATTGATTTGATGGACGAAGCAGCAGCAAAACTCCGCCTTGAGCTTGATTCTATGCCAGAAGCACTAGACGAACTCAACAGAAAAATAATGCAACTAGAAATAGAACGTGAGGCTATTCGTAGGGAAAAAGACAATGAAAAAGAAACTCGTCTGTCAAAAGAAATTTTTGATTTGCAAGCATCAAAAACAATCATTGAAACCAAATGGAAAGCTGAAAAAAGTGTCGTAGATAACATTCAAAAGGAAAAAAACAACATTGAACAATTCAAAATAGAAGCAGACCAAGCAGAAAGAGCTGGAGAATATGGCAAAGTGGCTGAAATCCGTTATGGTAAAATTGTGGAAAGTGAAAGACTTTTGGAAGAATACAAAAATCAGCTAGAAAACACAAAAGGAGAGGTTTCTATGCTCAAAGAAGAGGTTACAAGTGAAGATATTGCTGAAATTGTGGCACGCTGGACTGGTATTCCTGTGCAACGTATGCTCCAAACAGAACGTGAGAAACTTCTACACCTTGAAGATGAACTTTCTAAGCGTGTGGCAGGGCAACCACAAGCCATACAAGCCGTTTCTGATGCCGTTAGAAGAAGTAGAGCAGGCTTGCAAGATCCTAAAAAGCCTATTGGTTCGTTTTTATTTTTGGGAATGACTGGGGTAGGAAAGACAGAACTTGCCAAAGCACTAGCAGAATACCTTTTCAATGACGAAAATAACATTGTAAGGATTGATATGAGCGAATACCAAGAACGTCATAATGTTAGTCGTTTGTTGGGCGCACCTCCAGGATACATTGGCTACGAGGAAGGAGGGCAACTTACAGAAGCAGTCCGCAGAAAACCGTACTCCGTTGTTTTGCTTGATGAGATAGATAAAGCGCATCCAGACGTTTTTAACGTGCTTTTGCAGGTGCTTGATGAAGGACGTTTGACGGATAGCAAAGGACGTACTGCCAATTTTAAAAATACCATTATCATTATGACTTCCAATATGGGAGCAGGCATTATTCAGGTCAATACAAAGAAAATTACGCCTGAAAATGAGTTTGAAACCCTAGAAAGGACAAAAGATGAGGTTTTGGAGATGTTGCGTAAGACTATTAGACCAGAATTTTTGAATAGAATTGATGAGATAGTGATGTTTAGACCACTTGATAACAGAGATATTCGTAAAATAGTGGAAATACAGTTTGCAGAAGTGCAAAATATGCTCAAAGAAAGCGGTATTACCATACAGACAGATGAAAAAACGCTGGATATGTTGGCTTTGGCAGGTTTTGACAAGAATTTTGGTGCAAGACCACTAAAAAGAACTATTCAAAAACGCATTCTAAATGAACTTTCTAAGGAAATTATAGCAGGAAAAGTACATAAAGATTCTGTGATTGGCGTTACTATTGATGAATTTGATAGAATTGTGTTTGTCAATACTGATGATGTAAATTTAGAAGTTTAGCAAAATAAGCAAAATAAAAAGAAGCCTTTACTTAATGTGAAGGCTTCTTTTTATTTTTTAAACTTTTACAGTTGTAGTATCTTTTTTGTCTTCAAAATGAGGTTTTGCGGTACTATTTGGCGTGGTTGGCGTATTTTTTTCCTCTTTGTCTTTATTGATTTTTGCTACATCACCCATTCTGCACGCACCATTAAAAAGCGCACCCGCTTCCACTACAATCTTTCCTGCTACAATATCTCCATTGATAACTGCCGTTGATTTGAGTACAAGAAGTTCTATTATTTCTAGTTTCCCTCTTATTTCTCCCTCAATTTCAGCATTTTGTGCATAAACACTACCTTCTACCAAAGACTCATTGCCTGTAGCAACCTTTGATTTGCTATGAATATCACCCATCAATTTTCCGTCAATACGGACATTGCCAAAAGTTTCTACATTTCCGCTTAGTGTTGCCCCTTTGCCTATATTAGTTGTTCCACTAGACATTTTGTCTATTTCCTGTGTTTTGGTGGTGGTATTAGTAGTGTTGTTATTTCCAAAAAAAGCTGCCATAATAAATAATAGTTTTAATTTAGTTGATATTTTTGTAAAATCATATCTAATAAATTGATTATAAATGCTAGCAGTTGCTAGTTTGTATTCATTCACAATTCATAATTTATAATTCACAATTATTTTAAAAAGTAATAAATTTTTCAGGATTAACAGGATTTTCATTGTACCAAAGTTCAAAATGCAGGTGCAAACCTGATGTAAGTCTGCCCGTATCTCCCACAATAGCAACAGCTTCACCTGTGCGTACAAAATCTCCTACTTTTTTCAAAAGTACGGAATTATGTTTATAAATAGAAATTAAATTTGACTTATGTTGCAAAGCAATTACATTTCCTGTATCTTCTGTCCAACTTGCCATTATTACGGTACCATCTGCTACATTTTTGACTGCTTCATCTTTCTTACATACAATATCTACGCCATAATGTTTGGTTTTTGCATTGTACTTTTCTGTTACAAGTCCTTTTATTGGTGCAAATAAATAAAAATCTTTTAAACTAATATTTACATCATTCGCACTTGCGTTAATGCCTGTATTTGCGCCCATACTGATAGTTCCTTCATATTCTTTGCGTAACTTTTTATCTTCTGGTGAGATTTTCTCTTGAAAAGTGCTATCTTGTTTTGCCTTAGAAACACTACTTTTCATGCGAGAAGTATCACCACGCAAATCTGCATTATCTGCTTTCATTACCTTACGGAAATCTGCTACAAATTGTTCGCTTGCTTGCAAAGAAATTGAAAGAGAATCAACCGTATTAGAAAGTAAAATCACTTTTCTACGCATTTCAGCCTCATTTCCTGTGCCTGCATACACACTGCGCTGGCTCAAAAAATAAGCCAATACAAAACCAATTACAAAAGTAACAATCAAAATAGGTATTACAATGGTCATCAATTTGCCGTGAGAATACGCTATGGGCGGTTTTTCTGCAAAATTTTCATCATCTCTAATAATAATTTGATAGCGGTGATTGAGCCAAGAAAAAATGGATTCTTTTATTTTCATAATATTTTGGTTGCCTTAAAAAAACTAGCAACTACTTTACAAAAATACAAAAAAATCTTACATTAAACTACATAACCAAAATAAAAAAACAAAAAAAGTAGCTTTTCATGTATGAAAGGCTACTTTTTTGTTTTATTTTGCTTAGGAAATACTAGATTTTGGTAAGTGTAATGTTACTGGTTGCAGTAATTCCAGCAAAAGTAAAAGATGTAGACAATTTTAAGATAGCACCCGTAAGTTCTTGAACTGTATATACTTGTGTATCAGAAGAACTACCATCAGTAAAAGTAATTGTTATGCTCTTGCCATCAGCAGAAAGTATATACGTTCCAGTTCCAGCAAACGTATTAGGCGGAGTACAAGATGTTGCACCCTCGCTAAAAAGTAATTTTCCGTCTGATGTAAATTCAGATATGTCATCAGCTTGGCAAGCAGGACGACCATCTAAATCATTTGTTGTTACTCCACTTATTGTAGACGTACTTGCTGTATTTTTGTATTTACCTACAATTTTCTGTGCAGGCGTAAGTTCTGGGTCTTTTTTCTTACAAGAGAAAACAGTTGCTACCATTACGAGCATCAACAAGAAGCTAAGTGTTTTTTTCATTGGATTTGGTTGGATTTTTTGGTTGGATTATGAGGAAATTAAAATAAATGTGTTCAGGTACATAACTATTACCTGTAATTACTCTTGCAAAGGTGCATATAAATCAAATAATAGTCAATAGCCAACGAGAATCCGCTGGACTTCATTGAGAATTCGTAGGGTTTCATTGAGAATTCGCTGGACTTAATTGAAGAATCCGCTGGGCTTCATTGAGAATCCGTAGGGTTTCATTGAGAATTCGTAGGGTTTCATTGAGAATTCGTAGGGTTTCATTGAGAATTCGTTTGTCAAAGTACACAGATATAATTATTGTTTTAAATGACTGATTTTATTGCAATAAAACAAAAAAAGTAGCCTTTCTCACGAAAAGGCTACTTTTTTGCTTTATTTCAAAATACTTACCCAAATCAATGCGTAAAGCCATATTGCAGCAAATAAACGCCCGCACCAGCCAAATAACCCAACAAAACAATTAAACTGATTTTTTTCATATACCAACCAAATTCAATTTTTTCCATTCCCATTACGGCAATACCAGCCGCAGAACCAATAATCAAAATACTTCCGCCTGTACCAGCACAATATGCCAAAAAGTGCCAAAGTTTGCTATCTGTTGGATATTCTGTAAGGCTATACATTCCTTGCGTAGCAGCTACCAAAGGCACATTATCAATAATGGCAGACATTATTCCTACCGCAACCACCACAATATCAATATTTCCTAATGCTTTGCTCATAGCATCAGCAAAATGATGCAAGATACCAGTTGTTTCTAATGCGCCAATAGCAATCAAAATTCCTAAGAAAAACAAAACGCTAGACGTATCTATCCTAGAAAGTGCGTGTACGGCACTCAAAGGGTGTTTTAGTACGGCATCTTTTTCACTATTGATAAGTTCTGAAACAATCCAAACCACACTAAGCCCTATCACCATACCCATATAGGGTGGCAAATGTGTGACATTTTTGAAAATAGGCACAAAAATAAGCGCACCAATTCCCACCATAAGCATTATTATAGAAGCAAGTTTGGTACTTGTATATTCTCTATCATCATCAATAATAGACTTTTTGAGTGGTTTTAAGTCTCCTTTTATCTGAAAATTAAAGTAGATAACAGGCACAAGTACAGACACAATACTAGGCAAAATAACCGCAAAAATGATGTTTATGGCGGAAATTTGCCCTTTCATCCAAAGCATTGTAGTAGTTACATCTCCTATTGGAGACCACGCACCACCTGCATTTGCTGCCACAATAACGACTGCGGCATATAAAAGGCGTTTTTCTCTCTCCTCAACCAGTTTTCTTACCAAAGAAACCATTACAATAGCTGTAGTGAGGTTGTCTAATAATGCAGATAAAAAGAATGTTATAATAGAAATCACCCAAAGCAAAGTACGGCTATTGCGTGTAGTAATGCGGCTCGTAACTACTGTAAAGCCTTCGTGAGCATCAATAAGTTCTACAATGGTCATTGCTGCCATCAAGAAAAAAAGTATCTCTGCAGTGCTTGCAAGTGCTTCTTTTAGGCTGAAATTGATGAAACCAATGTAGGGGGTGGTAAGGGCTGTGTTATTTTTGATAAATGCCTGATAATGTGTGTTGGCAGCAAGTGAAATATCATCACTCATTAAGATAAAAATAGACCAGCAAAGTACGCCAGTCATCATAGCAGTTGCGGTTTTATTGATATTTATTTGATGTTCTAGTGCAATGGCAAGATATCCAACAATAAAAACAATAATCATAGCAGTTATCATAGTAACGAAATTTTAGTAGATAAGTGATTTAATAACTTTTTTGGCTCAAATATAGTGATTATTTTTATTTCCTTCTGAAAATAATTATTTCTAGCATTTTTTCAAAAAAAAAACCTTTCCAAAAATTGGAAAGGCTTTTTGAAGTATTTTTTTCTTAAACCCATAAAATATAATTTTATGTTATCTTAGAAAGTTTTACCTCTCAAATCTTCTATCTTATACAAGTCAATAAGAGCAGGATAAGAGTTATTTTTAGTGATATTAAGCACTTTATCAAATAATTGCTTTTTGTATTGTGAGTAGTCAGCTATTTCTGCAGCAGGTTTTTTCTCTGTTACTTCCATAATAAATACCCCAGAATCATCACCAAATACGCCAGAACGCTCTCCTTTTTTCATTGAAAAAGATTTCCCAACCGAAGCAGGATTAAAGCCTGTAGAGCCAATACCATAACCGCCAAGCGTTGCATCAGCTATACTTTGTACGGTGATATTTTCACCATATTTTTTAGCAATTTCATCAAGATTTCCTTTGCCATCACCCAATTTAGCCATAATCTTAGCTTTTTTCATTTCTTTGCGTACTTCTGATGTTGCTTGCTCTCTAAAATACTCAATATCTGCTTCATCTTTTGCTGATTTTCCTGTCAAAACTGCCACCAAGTACATATTAGCTTCGTTTATTTTGAAAATATCACCTGCAACTTCTCCTACTTTGGTTTCATCTTTATACGACCATTTTACTACTTCTCTTGCCCCTTTGATTTCGTTCAAATCTGTTGCAGTACTATTGAGTTGTTTTGCTACTGCAGCAATAAGTGTTGGATTTTTAGCAATTTCAGCCTTAATAGTAGAGCCTTTTTTAATAGCATCTTGGAACATCAACGCCTTGTTATAAACGGCTGTTTCTGTGTTTGTACCAGCCATAAGTGGACGTTCAATAGTGGCGAGTTTATATTGTGTTTTGGTTACAGGTCTTGTAACCTCAATAATATGCACTCCAAAATCAGTTTCTACAAGTTGTGGCGCACCTACAGGAGAACTAAAAGAAATAGCCTCAAATGGCTTTACCATCATACCTTTTCCAAACCATTTCAAATCTCCGCCGTCATTTGCCGTTCCGTCTGTACCATAAATTTTAGCCATTTTAGCAAAATCTTCTCCACCTTTTATTTTGTCTAAAACTTCTTGCGCTCTTTTGCGTGCATCAGCTTTTTCTGTTGGACTTGCGCCTGCTTTAAACAAAATATGTCTTGCACGTACAAAAGCTGCAGAATCTTCTTTTGTAGCCGTAACTTTAACAATCATATAGTTTTTTCCATTCAGGAAAGGTCCATAAATACCACCTTTCAAAAGTGGTTTTCCTTCTTGGAAAATACCATCAGGAATATCTTTTACAGTACGGAAAGCATTGTTTCCAGCAACTTCTGTTTCACGAGCTGCAAAAGAAGAATCTTCTTTTGAAAGTGCAAAGTTTTTAGCAAGTTCTCTAAGTTCACCTATGAAAGCCATACTATCTTCTTTTGTAGGAGAAAGAGGAAATTTTACATATTCAACTGTACGAGTTTCTTGTGCCTTATAACGGTCTTTGAACTTTGCCATATGGCTTTTTAGCTCATCATCAGTTACTTTCAATGTAGAATCTGCAATGCTTGTGAAAGGTACAAAAACAAATTTCAAATCAGTTTTTGTATTTTGACTTTCATACTCACGTTTGGTTTCTGCTTTGGTGATGTAAGTTGTTTGTGCAATAAGTGAGTTATATTTAGCATTAAGGCGTTTTTTCACAAGTGAAGCCTTAGTAAATTCCCAACGTGCAGGTGCATTTTTTTGCATTCCAGAAAGTTGTTGTGCAAGTGCAGCTTTGTCAAACTTTTTGGTTTGAGGGTCTGTACCCATTTGGCGCATTTCAGCGTCCATATAAATAGAATCACCTTGCATCATTTGCGTGAGTTCTGCTTTGCTTACGCCCAAACCAACTTTATTAAATTCTGGCATCAAAACCTCATCTTGGATAAAAGTATTCCAAACTTGGTCTCTTACCTGCTTACTTTGTTCCTCTGTAAGGCTACCAGTCGCACCGTAAGCAACTAAAAGGCGTTGTTCTGCCTCTTTAAATTCTTTTAATTTGATACTTCTACCATTTATTTTGCCTATGGCTTTGTTTTCACTAGTTCCGCCTGTAGCGAAATTCCTAAAAATATCATCACCTAAGATAAATAAAATAAGTCCTACTGCAATAATACCTACTGCAATACCTGACTTGTCCCTGATTTTACTGATTACGCCCATTTAATTTGAGAAATATAAAAATAATATTGATTTATTTTAATTATGATTTTAATTGAATTTAAAAATTGGAACGCAAAATAAGGCTTTTTTTCTTACAAATCAAAATTTTTGTTGGAAAAATATTTTTTATCAAATAAAACCCTACTTTATCAACGTCAAATAGCTATTTTTAAAATCTAAGAAAAAAAAACACTTGTAATGTTGTCTTATATCAAAATTCTTTTTAAATTGCTGGCTATAAAGCTAAAAATCTCTTTTTCAGACTTACAAATTGCTGGAAACTAATCAAATAAATATATGTCAAACACTATCTTAAATTCTCCTGTCGTAAGTTCTTACAACGGAAATTCAGTAGAAAACCATTTAGATAACCCTTTTCCAGGACTTAGACCCTTCACTATTGAAGAAAGTCATTTGTTTTTTGGTCGTGAAGGGCAAAGTGATGAGGTGCTGATGAAACTCTACGAAAGCCGTTTTGTGGCAGTTGTAGGACCTTCTGGTAGTGGTAAATCTTCATTTATTTATTGTGGAGTTATTCCTATTCTTTATGGTGGATTTTTATCTAATAAAACTTCTTCTTGGAATGTAGTCGTGGCACGTCCTGGCGCATCTCCTATTGATAATTTGGCGGAAGCTATCAATCAAAAAACAGGTAATTTTGCAGAATTATCAACAGAAGATAAGAAAATAAAACATTCTATCACTTCTACAATGCTTCGTACAAGCTCGTTAGGGCTTATTGAGGTGATTATGCAATCAAAAGAACTTTCTGGCAAAAACACGCTGATTTTGATTGACCAGTTTGAAGAACTTTTTAGATTTAGAAAGAATGATGACAATACACAAGCCCTAAACGAGGCTCTCACGTATGTAAACCTGCTTATGGAGGCTATTCGTTATGAAGGCTTACCTATATACGTGGCTATTACAATGCGTTCTGATTTTATAGGTGAATGTGCATTTTTTCCTCAACTCACAAGTGCTATCAATAATAGTTATTATATGATACCACAAATGACTCGTGAGCAGAAAAAAATGGCTATTACAGGTCCTGTGGCGGTAGGTGGCGGTGATATTACACCACGTTTGGTGCAGCGTTTGCTCAATGATTTGGGTGATAATCCTGACCAGTTGCCTATTTTGCAACATTCTTTGATGCGTACTTGGGACTTTTGGACGAAAAACCAGAGTACTGTTTCAAATGTGCAAGAGCCAGTAGATATTCATCATTATGAAGCTATTGGCACAATGTCAGAAGCACTTTCTATGCACGCTAACGAGGCTTTTGACGAACTTTCAGAAGACCAAAAAATCCTTTGTGAAAGCCTTTTTAAATCTCTTACAGAAAAAGGTGGTGACCAAAATAGTGGTATCCGCAGACCTACACGCCTTTTTGAAATTGCAGCTATTGCAGGCGTGAGTGAGGCAACTATTATTCCTGTTATTGATAAATTTAGAGAAGAAGGGCGTTCTTTGATAACGCCAGCAGCAAATATTGCCCTCAACTCTAATTCTATGATAGATATTTCTCACGAAAGTCTAATGAGAATTTGGGTGAGGTTGAAAAATTGGGTTGATGATGAGTCTGATGCAGTACAAATGTATCAACGTCTTTCTGAAGCAGGCGCAATGTACCAAATAGGAAAAGCAGGACTTTGGAGACCACCAGATTTGCAACTTGCACTAAATTGGAGAGATAAGCACAAGCCTACACTTATTTGGGCAAAACGCTACAATCCTTCCTTTGAGCGTACAATGGTGTTTTTGGATTATTCTCAAAAAGAATACGAAACAGAGCAAAAAGTAAAAGAAATGCTCCAAAAACGCACGCTTAGGCGCACTAGGATTATTGCGCTTATTTTGGGACTTTTTACTGTTGTTTCTATTGCTTTTTTAATTTATGCCCTTGCAAAGCGTGTAGAGGCTGACCAACAACGTGCAGCAGCAGACAAAGAACGCCAACTTGCCCTCATTGAAACCAAAAAAGCTATCACGAGTGAGCAAAATGCTAAATCTCAAGAATTTAAAGCTACTTTAAGTGCAAAAGAAGCAAAAGCACAAAAAGCAATAGCAGAAAAAGAAAAAGATGAAGCAGAAAGGCAAAAGGATATTGCTGATTTAAAAACAGAAGAAGCAATTAGGGCAGGAAATCTTGCGGCTAAAAATGAAAAATTAGCTAAAGAAAGTGAAGGACGTGCCAAAAAAAGTGAGGCAAAAGCCAAAGAAAATGAAGAACTTGCTAATGTAGAAAAAAATAATGCTATTGCAGCTAATAAAAAAGCTAAAAACTTGCGTTTGATTTCTGTAGCCCAAGCTATGGCAGTAAAATCTTTGCAATTAAGTGATGATGCACAATTAGAAGCTCTCAATGCACAACAAGCATATAAATTTTATACAGAAAATGAAGGTGCGCCTTACAATGGTGATATTTTCAATGGATTGTATGCCGCTATCAAAAACTTGGAAGGAGCTGATTTTAACGAAATGAAAGGACATACAGACAAAGTCAGTGGGGTTGTTTCTTCCTCTGCAAAAGGTAGGTATATGTTTTCTGCTGGTAGTGATGGCAAAATTTTGAAATGGGACGCTGAAAATTTGAAAGCTACACCAAAACTCTTAAAACAAAATAATTTTGTAAATAAGGCTATTGCACTTAGTAGTGATAATTCTTTCCTTGCTGTGGGTGGAAGTAGCCGACAAATACAGATTTTTGATGTAAATTCTCCAGAAAGCACACCAAAAATAATAAATCTTCCTGTAAAAGTGCCTCAAAACCCTACTGTTTGGTTTTTGTCTTATCCAAATAAAAATTCTAACGAACTTATTGTGGCAAGTTCAGACAAAAAATTGTATGTGGTGAAAGATGATAAATTAGAAGAAATAGGGGTTACACCTGCACAAATCAAT
The DNA here is from genome assembly GCA_043771315.1 of Raineyaceae bacterium. Taxonomy (GTDB): domain Bacteria; phylum Bacteroidota; class Bacteroidia; order Cytophagales; family Thermonemataceae; genus JANYGM01. The sequence continues at coordinate 2,743 of JAYVHJ010000501.1, read as the reverse complement.
GCTTTGGCAGTTTCACCTGATGGAAATACTATTGCAACAGGTGATATGATGGGTCAGATTGTTTTGTGGGACAAAGCTGCAAAAACTTCTAAGGTCTTTTATAGTAATAATCAAGTACCAATGCACGCTTTGCGTTTCAGTAATAATGGTCAAAAACTGGTAGCAGGGGACGAAAAAGGGCGTTTACGTATGTGGGCAAATTGGCAACAATCAGATAAACCAATTACTTTGCTTGGGCATAGAGCTAAAATCAATGATATTGCTTTTAGTGAAGATGACAAACAACTTGCTACAGCTAGTTTTGATAAAACTGTTCGTCTTTGGAATATGCAAAAGACTAATACAGAGCCTATTACCTTGCGTGATGCTAATGCGTGGGTATGGTCGTTGGCATTTACGCCCAAAGGAAATCAAATTATTGCAGGTTGCAGGGATAATAAAATGCGTTATTTTTATGTTAATCCTGATTATATGAGTGATGTTTTATGTAATAAAATCATTGCTAATATGAGCAAAGAAGAATGGGAAAAATATGTAGCAGAGGACATCAACTACGAAAAAACTTGTGGAGAAAAACCAATGCGCAAAGAAGAATAATCTTTTTGAGGTGTGAAGTTTGAGGTGTTAGGTGTTAAGTAAATAAAAATAGAGATGAAAAATTACGTTTGTAAGTTTTTTATCTCTATTTTTGTACTTCTTAGCACCTACTTAGTGTGTATTTCTTAATGTTCTTAGTGTTAAAAAACAAAATAATATGAAAAAAATAAGTTTTAAATATTTGGCTTTAATAGCCCTAATACCATTATTTTTGACGACTTCCTGCGAAAAAAGTGTGAAAGGAAAATGGACTGAAAGAGATAAAAAAACATATATAAATGATTGTTTGGATAAAATTGATGCACAATTAACAGACATTCCTTCATTAGCAAAATTAGGAGAAACCACAAGTGAAGAAAAAGAGCAAATATGTGGTTGTTTTGTAAAAAAACTAGAACGGGATAACCATTTGCCTGAGGCAAGTTACAATAGTGTGGAAATAGCAGAAATACTTGGTACAAGTTGTATGTTTGAAACACTTTTTGGTGGCAAAGGGAACTGGACACCAAAAATAAAAGCATTTTTTAGAAATTCCTATAAAGAACGAATTGAAAATGCAGAATTCCCAGAAATAGAAAAAAAGATTGCTGATTGTGTTGTTGCTAAACTAGAAAATCAATTTAATCCACAAGATATGGTAAAACTTAAAGATACTTTTGAACAGATAATTGAACAAATGGATTCATCTTGTGTAAACGACATAGAAAAAAATAAAAAATAAAATGCCCCTAGTATTAAAAAAACGCTAATTAAATTAAAATAGAACTGACAAAATGGAAACTTCAAAAATTTGGCTTATTACGGGCTGTTCTACAGGAATTGGATATATTCTTGTAGAAACATTACTAAAAAATGGTCATAAAGTAGCCGTTACGGCACGAAACCTAGATAAAATTGGTATTTTTCAAGGAAAATATCCAGAAAATGCTTTGCTTCTTACGCTTGATGTAAATGATTTGGCAAGCATTCAAAATGCTGTTCAGCAAGCAATTACGCATTTTGGGAAAATAGATGTGCTTGTTAATAATGCTGGTTATGGCTTGATGGGTGCAGTAGAAGAAATGGCATCAGAAGACATCAGAAACCTATTTGAAACCAATGTTTTTGGTTTGTATGAAGTTACAAGAGCTGTTTTGCCACAAATGCGCAAGCAAAAAAGCGGTCATATAATCAATATTGCAAGTATGGCAGGTTTTGTTGCATCTGCGGGTTTTTCTGCGTATGCAGCTACCAAATTTTCAGTAGAAGCTATTTCAGAAAGTTTGCAAAGAGAAGTAGCACATTTGGGCATAAAAGTAACTATCATTGAGCCTGGTGCATTCAGAACAGATTGGGCAGGGCGTTCTTTCAAATTTTCTGAAAATGAAATAGAAGATTATAATGCTAGTAGTGGCAAATTGCGTGATTTATTCAAAGGAAATTATAGCGGAAACCAAAAAGGAGATCCAGAAAAAGCTGCAAATGCTATTATGATGATAGCTGCACAAGAAAAACCACCTTTGCATTTGGCACTTGGTAATGATGCTTTAGAACGCATCAGAATGAAATTAAAAGCTGTTGAAAAAGATTTGGACGAGTGGGAACACATATCTAAAAGTATGGAATTTGATAGCTAGGTAGGTCATTCAATTAACTTACTTAGGATTTATAGTGTGTAGGAGTTGTAATATACCCAAATTATTTGACAAAATTTAGGGCTAACTGCTAAAAGTTTTATAGTTGTATTTTCTAAAAGGTGGCAGTAAATAACCTATCAAAAGCACATAGCTAATGATAGGTTATTTTTGTTTTTGCAGAAAATTGACCTGTATCAAAATCTAAAAGATGTGCGTTTTCCAGTTGTACTTTGTAAAATTATTGGTTATTTTTTGTGGTACAATTTCAAGTTTAAATATTTTTTCAAAATTTTCATTCTCATTTATTTCCAAGATAATCATACAGCCTTCTGGCAATATTCCTGAATAATTAAACTCCAACTCTTTGATTTTTATGGCATTAGTGATGCCATTTGTATCAATAGTTTGGGTGAAAGGCTCACCTGTATGACCATAAGAGTATGTTTAGAAACTATTTCTTTTTAAAAGTGATTTAAAATCATACTTATAAAAGCTAATTTTATCATCACAACGGCATTTTCTGTTTTTTT
>JAYVHJ010000500.1:0-1698 GCA_043771315.1 Raineyaceae bacterium | reverse complement strand
TGGAATTGATATCTGATATTAGATTTTGGATTTCATTGACGGCAGGCTGGTCAAATTTTAGCATCAAATCTTCCTCGTACCAAACTTTTATTTTATGGTCACCCACAAAATAATGTTTTTGCGTAATTTCATTTTCCGAGTTAAAAACCACAAGCAAAGTTTTTTGCCCCTCCACAAATTTGCTTTCCATATTTTTTTAGATTTAAGCAGGGCTTTCGCCCTGCGTGTGGTTTATTTGACGAGATACCTGTAATGTGGTTTTTGAATTGTGCCTTCTGCAACAATAGTCCAAGCCTTTACGGTTTTTGTGCCATCTGTGAGGCTTAGATTAATATTTACGCCAATGTTAGATTTTGTAACTGCCAAGTTTTGGAATACTAATCCTTTTGCTGTAATGCGGTTTGCAAGTTTTATTATGCTTGCTTCGTAATGCTGAATTGCTTTTGCTAATTCTTTTGCTAAATATTGTTCCTGACCATAGCGAAGTGTCTGATACACGTCATTCTTTGCATTGTGTAATTCTCTTGCTTTTGACGTATTATGAAAATTTGTTGGATAATCCCAGCGTTCGTGCCCAAAATCACCATTTACTTTTGGTATAAGTCCTAAATATTCGCACCATTCTTTTGCTTTCCAGACGTTGCGTATTTCACAACTTTGAAAGTTTTTTTCTGCCCAAGATTTTGTTTGCTCTAAAAAAAGTTCTTTCAACTCTTGTGTTTCTGATTGTAGTATTGATATTAAATTCTCCATTGTTTTTTAGGTTTAAGCACGACCTTCGCCCTGCGCTTGGTTTATTTCAACTAAATAAAAATCAGAAAAAAAACTTGTTGCATCAAAAGATTTATTAAGCTCGTAGCACGTCCAATCAAAACCAAACTCAACCACTCTTCTAACAGAGCCACACCAAGCAGGGTAAGCAGTTACGCATTTCCAATTTTTTAGGAGTTGGTTTTTCTCAGCATCATAATAATAATAAGTCTGTTCTGTACCTTTTACGCTAAATTTAGCACCTGAAATAAAAAGTTCCTTTGTCAAAATTTCAGATTTGACTTCTGCAGTTTGATTTGCCATAATATTTTTTGGTTAAAAATTTTATTTATAGCCTCCGTTTTGGAGGCTATTTTTGATTTTTTGAAAAATTTAGTTTGGATAATACGTTCTGAAATTTCCATTGAATGTGTGATACCAGCCGTATTTTTGAACATTGGTTTGCATAATTATGCTGACCTCTTTTTGTTTGACTTTCATTCCGTTTTGACGAAGCTTGTTTTTCACTTCTAAGGTCGTTGTGTGACCGTTTTCGTAAAGGAGACTATTTGCGGTTGCAATGATGTCGTCAGCGGTGATTTTCACGCCTTGTGAGTGATTTTGAATTGGGATTATAGCGAGAAATTGTGCTACACTTTTTGCAATTCCTTTGAAGGAGATTTTTGAGATTTTCATTGGTTTTTTTGGTTGAATTTTATTTGTGTTTTTTACTAATGCAAATATACAAACTAATACAATAAGATGCAAATAAATCTGAAAATATTTTTAGTATTTTTGAAAATAAATTTTGTAGAAAACACAATATTGTATTTATAATACATTCTTTACATTCTTTATCTTTCTTATGTACGGACACAAAGGCGTTTCATTTGCGTTTCAATATCGTTTCACATACATTTGTAACTATTTGATTATCAACATTTTAAA
>JAYVHJ010000499.1:0-7982 GCA_043771315.1 Raineyaceae bacterium | reverse complement strand
ACACAAAAAACATCAGAAAAAACTAAAACTGATAGCATTATAAACCCAAAAGTAGCAATAACTCCTTGCAAATTTCAGTTAGGAAATGAGCGTTTGGAGCTTTATATGCCACTTTTGAAAGATAAAAGTGTCGCCCTTGTCGTCAATCATACTTCACTTATTAAAGGTGAGCAACATTTAGTAGATTTTTTGTTGGAGAAAAAAGTGAATATTAAGACTATTTTTGCACCTGAACACGGTTTTAGAGGTACAGCAGACGCAGGAGAAGCCGTAAAAAATGGCATAGATACAAAAACCAATTTACCTATTATCTCACTTTATGGTAACAATAAAAAGCCTACAAATGAGCAATTAAAAGGCATTGATGTGGTTATTTTTGATATTCAAGATGTTGGTGCACGTTTCTATACATATATAAGTACAATGCACTATGTAATGGAGGCTTGCGCAGAAAACCAGAAAAAAATGTTGGTTTTAGACCGCCCAAACCCTAATAATGTAGTTGATGGTTGCATTTTGGACAAAAAATTTACTTCTTTTGTGGGAATGCACGAAATTCCCATTTTGCACGGGTTGACGGTAGGAGAACTTGCAGAAATGATAAATGGTGAGAAATGGCTCAAAAACGGTATTCAATGTGATTTAAACGTGGTTAAATACATTGATTTTGATTGTTTTATGAAAGCTGAAAATAATAAAGTTGAGAATGAAAATACCTACAACAGTATCCCATTTTTTATGAGTAAAGTACCACCTTCTCCCAATTTGAGAAGTTTTAGGGCAGTAAAATTGTATGCTAGTTTGTGTTTGTTTGAAGGAACAATAATGAGTGTAGGGCGTGGTACAGAAACGCCTTTTGAGCTAATTGGCTATCCTGATAAGGTTTTTGGAGATTTTTCTTTTGTTCCAAAAAGCATAATAGGAATGGCAAAAACGCCACTTTTTGAAAATAAAGAATGTTTTGGAATTGATTTGAGAAATATAAATATTGGTAATCAACCACAAGGCATTGATTTGGATTATTTAATAAATTTCTACAAAAAAAGAAATCAAAAAGATACAAAACAAAATACTTTTTTTAATAGTTTTTTTGACAAATTGGCAGGCTCTGATGCATTGCGTTTGCAGATAATAGCAGGAAAATCAGCAAAAGAAATCAAAAAAAATTGGGAAAAAGATTTGGAAAAATACAAAATTATTAGAAAAAAATATTTATTATATCAAAAGAACTAAAAATATTTGTATATTGCTTTTAAATTTATAATAGCTTATTTAAAATCATTTAGACAAATAAATTTATGAACAATAATTTTGACGACGAAGACGACCACCTCAATAATTATCAAAAAAACAATAGTCAGAATAATTCTGAAAATGCTATAGAAATGCTTTACGAGCGTAGTTTTGTTCAAATTTTGCATAATCCCAAATACGAACTTATTACTATCAGACTTATCAACGACATTGCAAAGGAAGATTATAAAGAATGTTGGGAAGTCCTTTTGGAAGAAGTAATCAAAAAACAAAACAAAAATATTATCATAGACCAACGCTCAATGGGCAGAGCAAGCATAGAATCTAGGGCTTGGTTTGTCATAAAATGGCTTCCACGTCTCAAAAAAGAGGTAAATGCAGAGTTACACGTAGCAGTATTGCCCTCACGTAGCATAGCTGCAAAGCTAGGCATACAATATTTGATGAGTGCCGCCAAGTCTTTAAGCAATATAGACATTAAAGTACAAAATTCTGATGAAGAAGCCCTAGTTTGGTTTGGTTTTTAATGACATTTTGCCATATCCCAAACACATCAATTATGCACCAAAAATAAGTAATGAAAACCTTAAAATTACTCTTTCTTTTTGTATTCTTTTTCTCCATTACAAGCCACGCTAGGCACATTGTAGGGGGTGAAGTACGCCTTGTGTATCTTGGTGTAGGAGACAACTACAAAATTATTCTAAACCTTTATTTTGATAACCTCAAGGGTGTACCAGCAGCAGTAGACAAAGATATTAATGTAGGTATTTATGATAAAATTGGTTCCCAAAGAGTTGGTTTTACCACTCTTACAAGAGACCTTAATACGTTGTATGTCAGTGGTGTTTGCCAAACAGGCTCACTATCTACGGGTATTATTGTGTATAGTAAAGAAGTACAACTAAATCCTGACATTTATACCTCATTGGAGGGATACATTTTGGTTTGGGAAAGATGCTGCCGTAATAATGAAATTACAAATATAGACCGCCCAGGTGAAATGTCTAATACTTTTTATGCAGTGTTTCCTGCCATAAGAAGAAACGGTGCTGTTTTTCGTAATAGTACACCAAACTTAGGGATTCCACCTGGTGATTATCTTTGTATTAACAATCCTGTTAGCATCAATTTTGGTGGTACAGATGCTGATGGAGATGTACTTGTATATTCCCTTACTGCACCCTTTGATGCTAAAATTGCTTCACTAAGTAATCCAAGACCTTTTGAGGGATATAACATGAGTGGTGGTGCAAATATACCACCCATTGATTATGATAGTGAAGTTCTTCCTCCTGTCATTTTTTTGCCTGGATACAGTGCCTCCTCACCTATTTTGAGCAATGTAGCAGGGGGAGAACTCACCATCAATGCAAACACAGGTGTAATAACTGTTACACCCAATGAGGCAGGGCTGTTTGTTTTTTCTGTCCAATGTGAAGAATTTAGAATGGGTGTAAAAATAGGTGAGGTTAGAAGAGATTATCAGTTTTTGGTGAAAGTTTGTGCTAGTAATTCTGTACCAACGCTTACACTTACTACACCACAAAACACACCGTATATTGTTGGTAATGATATGATTATGGATTTACAAGCAAATGACCCTTTGTGTTTTTCTTTGAATATTAAAGATTCTCGTAATGACGTTATTAGTCAACTAAAAGTTATTCCTGCAATAGGTAGCGAAAATTTTACAAATGCGGACTATGTTATTAGTGCTTATAGCGTAGATCTTGGCACTTCTGGTATGTCTAATAATGTTACTATTTGCTGGAATAAGTGCAAAGTAAATACTAGCCCAACTGCACGTTTTATTTTTGATGTAGAAATACGTGATGGTGGTTGCCCAAATGTTGGCATAGCTAAACAACGTGTTGTACTTAATGTAAAAGGTAAAAATAATACAAAACCTAAAATTAGTATTAATGGTAGTTCTCCTAGTTTTAATACTACAACATTTATGGGTGAAGTTTTGGTAGGAGATGATTTATTTATTGATTTTCAAGGAATAGATATTGATAATGATAGTATTAATTTTTCTACCAATGATTTAGACTTTGATTTTGGAGGAGTTGGAGCAACATTTACACGTACATCAGGCAAAGGAGTAGCCAAAGCACAATTCAAAATAAAACCTAATTGTAATAATGTCACTACTAATGCACCCTCTGACACACTACAATTTAAAATTAGATTAAAAGAAAGTGGTAGTTGCCTAATGTTGCGTGATAGTATAGAAGTCAAGATAATAATAAAAGATGCAGAATTTGATTTACCTAATTTCATACCATATAATGTTTTTACACCTAATGGAGATTCAAAAAATGCTTATTATAGCCTAGAGAATCTTCCAAAAGGTAATTGCCTGTATAATTTTCGTAATTTTACGGTTTATAACCGCTGGGGGAAACGCATCTACGAAACTACAGACAAAGATTTTAAATGGGAAGCAAAAAATTCTCCTGCTGGTTTGTATTACTATTATTTAGATTATAATCAGAAACAATATAAAGGCTCTATTTCTATTTTGTATTGAAATTCTGATAAAGAAGCCCTAGTTTGGTGTGGTTTTTGATAAGAATACAACAAACTAAATATTTAATAACATCAACATAAAAAAAATGAAAACCTTAAAATTACTATTCCTGTTTTTGCTGTTTTTCTCTGTTACGAGTCAGGCAACACATATTGTAGGTGGTGAAGTACGCCTTGTGTATCTTGCTGGTGGTGTGGGAGAAAGCTATAAAATTATCCTAAATCTTTATTTTGATAATATCAATGGTACGCCCGCAGCAGAAGACCAAAGTATCAATGTAGGTATTTATGATAAAGGTACTCGCCAAAGAGTTGATTACTTTACACTTACAAAAGAAAACCAGCAAAATATTGCTTATTTAGGTGATGTCTGCCAAACTGGCTCACTTTCTACTCGTATTATTGTATATAGTAGAGAGGTACAACTAAATCCTGCTGTTTATACTTCGTCAAGCGGTTATTTTATGGTGTGGGAAAGATGTTGTCGCAATAATGTTATTACCAACATAAGCAATCCTGGAGAAGCCTCTAACGCTTTTTATTCAGAATTTCCTGCTACAAGGAAAAGTGGTGTTATTTTCCGCAATAGTGCGCCAAACTTAGGTATTCCTCCTGGTGATTATCTTTGTGTTAATCAGTCTGTTAGTGTAAATTTTGGTGGGATAGATGTAGATGGTGATGTGCTTAGGTATTCTCTCACTACACCTTTTGATGCTACTATTGCCTCACGTGGTACGCCCAAACCTTTTGAAGGGACTGCACCTGATGGTAGCCAATTGATACCGCCTGCAAGCTACTCTAGTTTTGTGCCTACAGTTAATTTTTTGTCTGGATATAGTGCTACTTCACCCATTTTGAGCAATGTACCAGGTGGACAACTCACCATTGATATAAATACAGGGGTACTTACTGTTAATCCAAGAGCACAAGGGCTTTTTGTTTTTTCTGTAAAATGTGAGGAATTTAGAGCAGGTGTAAAAATAGGTGAAGTTAGAAGAGATTTTCAGTTTTTGGTGAAACTTTGCCCTAATAATTCTTCTCCAACACTTACACTCAACACACCACAAAATCAACCGTATGTCGTTGGTAATGATATGGTTATTGATTTACAAGTGAACGACCCCTTGTGTTTTTCTTTGAATATTAAAGACTCTCCTAATGATGTTATTAGCCAAATCAGACTTATTCCTGCAACAGGTAGTGAAAACTTTACTGCTGCGGATTACACGCTTAGCACGACTACCGTAAATCTTGGATCTTCTGGTATTTCTAATAATGTTACTATTTGCTGGAATAGGTGTAAAGTAAATACTAGCCCAACTGCCCGCTTTATTTTTGATGTAGAAGTACGAGATAATGGTTGCCCAAATGTCGGAATAGCTAAACAACAAGTCATACTCAATGTCAAAGGCAAAGGTAATACAAAACCTAAAATTAGTATTGTGCGTAATTCTACTAATTTTAATGCTACAGCCCTTATTGGTGATGTTTTGGTAGGAGATAGCTTGCTTATTGATTTTAGCGGAATAGACGTTGATAATGACAGTATTAGCTTTTCTGCAGAAGGAATAGGTTTTGATTTTGTTACTTATGGCGCAACATTTACAAGTGTAGCAGGCAAAGGAACAGCTACGGCACAATTCAAAATAAAGGTTAATTGTAATAATATCAACACCAACGGACAGTCTGACACCCTGCAATTTAAGTTTTTACTAAAAGAAAATAGTGGCGGTGTGGGTTGCCTTTCCTTGCGTGATAGTACGGAGGTCAAGATAAGAATAAAAGATGCAGAAGTGAATATTGATACTTTTACACCTTATAACGTGTTCACACCCAATGGAGATGCCAAAAATGCTTATTATGCTTTAGATAATTTGCCAAAAGATAATTGTATTTATAATTTTCGTAAGTTTACGGTTTATAACCGCTGGGGCAAACACATCTACGAAACCACAAACAGAGATTTTAAATGGGAGGCAAAAAACTTTCCTTCTGGTTTGTATTACTATTATTTAGATTATAATCAGAAAAAATACAAAGGTTCTATTTCTATTTTGTATTGATAATTTTTAGTTAAGCAACATCAGATTTTCCAAATTTCAAAGATTTGGAAAATCTTTTTTTTATTCCCAAATATTATTCCAAAACATCATTTAAAATGAAAAGTATAAGTATAGATATTGGTAATACACGCTACAAAGGAGGTTTTTTTGAAGAAAATAATCTTATTGAAACTTTTGAAACAAAAGAAGAAAACGAAATTTTTTCTTTTGTTGATAATTTGATTGAAAAACATTCAGTAGAAAATATCATTATAGCATCTGTACGAGCTGATTTAGCTTACTTTATTTCAAAATTATCACAAAATACGCTAAAAAACATATTTTTATTATCTCCTGATTTACCTGTTCCACTCAAAAATCATTATCAAACCCCAAAAACACTTGGCACAGATAGAATAGCAGGAATGTGTGGTGCAAAAGCAATTTTTCCTACGCAAAATTGCTTAGTAATAGATATTGGCACGTGTATTACGTATGATTTGATAGATAAAGAAGACAATTTTTTTGGCGGAACTATCTCGCCTGGTGTACGTATGCGTTTGCGTGCTATGCACGAGTTTACACAAAAATTACCTTTACTAGATTGGAATTCAAAAAATGATGATTTAGAAGAAAAATCAGATAATCAACAAAATAATTTTCCTAATCTTCAAGGAAATTCTACAAAAGATGCCATTTTGAGTGGCGCAATCAATGGAGTAATGATGGAAATTCAAGGAATAATACATCATTTTGAGCGTTTATATGAAGATTTGCGTATTATTTTGTGTGGTGGTGATACTTTTTATTTTGAAAAATCATTAAAAGGCACTATATTTGCGCACCCAAAACTTGTTTTATATGGGTTAAACAGAATTCTACAATATAATGTCAAAAAAAAATAGTTTTAGTAGCTTTTTTATACAAATATTTGCTATCAGCATAACACTGGTTATCTCTCTTAACGTAGTGGCAAATGCACAAAATTCTCCTTATTCTAGTTTAGGACTAGGGAATATTAGTCCGCAAGGTTTTATGGCACAAGAGTTTATGGGCGGCGTGGGCGTAAGCAACACAGGAAGTTTTATTATGAATAATATAAATCCTGCACTTATTGCCAGAAACAAAAACACTATTTTGGATATTGCCCTCTACGGACAGCAATTTAACATCAAAAATAGCACCACAAAACAACAAGAATCAACAGGCAATATCTCACATATTGCGGTTCTTTTCCCTGTTTATAAAAAATATTGGACTACACAACTAGGCTTCAAACCATATAGCAATGTAGAATACATTTATGCTCGTACTGCTCGTATTGCTGGGAATTCAGATTTTACGGCTACTTATACATACGAAGGCAGTGGGGGACTAAATTCTTTCTTTTGGGGAAACGGTTTTACAATAGCTAAAAATCTCTATGTAGGCGCAAAAATCAATTATCTATTTGGGAATATTACCAATGAAATTGGTACGCAGGTAAATGTAGGTGGTGCAGACCCAAAAACAATCCTTACTAACCGCACTGTTTTTTCTAATATTTTGGTCAATTTGGGTGCAGCAGCTACCTTTCCTCTCAAAAACAAGAAAAATATAAATATTGGTGCATCTTTTGATTTGGGTCAAAATCTAGGTGTAAAAAGAAGCACATTTAATGAAAGAAAAGATGCTAATAGTGGCATAATTTCCCAAGATACATTACTTATCAACCAAAAAGCAAACATAAATTTACCCTATAAATTACGTTTGGGAATTAGCTACGAAAAACCTTCTGCTTATACTTTTGGTGTTGATGTTTTTACGCAAGCGTGGAAAAATTATAGTGACGGCACTACGCCTAACCCTGATTTGCAGTTTCAAAATTCTAATGGTATTGCCGTTGGTGCAGAAGTTACGCCTAATTTCAAATCTGGGAATTTCTTTAAACGCTCAACTTATAGAATGGGCGCACAATACCAGCAAACGGCATATTTATTAAATGGTCAGTCTATAAATGAGTTTGGCATAAGTTTTGGTACATCACTACCCGTAGGGATTTCGCAAGTAGGGCTTACGTATATCAATCTTGGCTTAACTGTCGGACAACGTGGTACCACCAATGCAGGACTTATACAAGAAAACTACATTAAAGTTACACTAGGCGCAACA
>JAYVHJ010000498.1:0-1576 GCA_043771315.1 Raineyaceae bacterium | reverse complement strand
GACAATGCGGAAGGCGTTTTTCAGGGCTGGCAGGTAGACCAACAATGGCACGTAGCGACTGCAATAGCTATTTCTGATAGTGGAAAACTTGTAAGAGGTTATGATGAGGATTATTGGGCGCACCATATTGGTATGAGCAACGCTTTCAATACGGCACGAAATACTGAATCTGTGGCAGTTGAGATTTGTAATTGGGGCTGCTTGGAGGAGAGAAACGGTGAGTATTTCACTTACATCAATGATTTTGGTAGAAAAGGAAATCCAATAAAACTTCCAAAAGAAAAGGTTTTAGCACTTGATTATAAGGGATATAAGTTTTATGAAGCCTACACAGATGCTGAAATTGCAAAAGTGAAAATTTGGATTTTGTTAATGGCTATGAAATACGAAATCCCATTGGATTATAGCCACAAAGATGTTTTTCCAAAGCAAGGAGAAACTTCAAACAGGGCAATTCAAGGTGAGCCTGGCATCTACTCACATAATTCTTTCATTGATTGGAAAACAGACATTTCTCCACAACCAAAAATGATAGAAATGCTCAAAGAAATAGCCCAAATAGGCAAACCAATACAAGTAGCGACAACCGCTGAACCAAAAGTCAAAAAAGAAGTGAAAACCTAATGGAACAGTTAGCTGAAGCGCAACTAGCGCACTTGTGGAAAGTTGGACCCGTTGCAGTGGTGATGTTTATTGTGATTATTGGTATGGCGTGGTTTATAAAAAGACTTTTAAACGAAAAAAACGCCTTACAAGATAAGAAAGATGCAGAGATTGAAAAACTCAACGGATATATACGTGAAACTCACGTTGAAATGATGGGATTAGCACAGGAGTTTACGAATGCGGTTAATCAAAATAACACACAAGTAAAATTCTCTCCAAAACGTAAAAAAACAGCGTTATGAGCAGTTTAGATAAAATTAAACAGGAAAAAAAACAGGTACTTGAGCAATGTTCAAGTACCTTAAAAAAGGCAGGCGCAATACTTCTTAATGAAGAGTTTGAGTTGAATGAAATTGATAGTAAGGGATTTCATTATTCTGAAAAGCTAATTGTTAGGGAAGTTTTTTATCCTTTTTTGAAGGAAACTGATGAGCTTTTTGATGCAACAGTATTGCAGTTAAGTTGTAAGCAAGGTTGGCAAATACGTCCTCCTGCAAATTCTCGTGAGAAAACAATACATTGTCTTTCAGGAACTTATACATACAAAGGGCGTACTTATGGCAATTTTACGTATCCACTTGTGATTACTGCAGGTGAAACTGACGAGCTTGTTTTTACACAAAATGCTAATTTAATGGTAGTTATCAAACCTAAAATCAAATAAAACTATGCTTAGAGAAATGTATAACAGGCTTGTTGCTGGCACACCTATATTTTTTAGAAAGCTACAACTCGTTTTAACAGGGCTTTCATTTGCTGCAGGTCTTATGTTGGCTTCAACGGGTTATTTGCCCTCTTGGCCTTGGTTACCAGAGGCAATGAAAGTGTGCTTCTTTTGTGGTTTCTTTGGAACTTTCATAGCACAAATGACTATAAAAAACCCTCCAAATGAAGCAGTTTAAATTTTGGT
>JAYVHJ010000497.1:0-7463 GCA_043771315.1 Raineyaceae bacterium | reverse complement strand
TGAAGCATATTCAGCGTTCTGATTTTGGTATGACAGATGAAGATGTAAAAAGAGTAAAAGATGATATAAAAGCAGATTCTCATATTTTTCTTATAGGTTTTTTCAAGTTAAAATTATCTTGCAAACAAGGCTTATCTAAAAGAGAGCAAATGAAGATTTCTGATGATTTTTCTAAACTGATGGAGAAGCTAAAAAAGAAACGAGTAAAAGCTGACTACGACAACTTAGAAATAATATCAAACGAAGCAATTGAGAGTTTAAAAATGTCTAAAGAAATCATTTTAATTCTAACAACTTATTTCAATTTATGAAATCTCAAGAAATTATTATAACGGCACTAAAAAAGTTAGTGCTAGAAAATCCACAACTGCAATTCACGTATGAATTTGAAGAGCGTGATAGTACACATTGCGTTGAAGTACTACCTGCATCTTTTAATAACAATGATGTTTACTTGGCATTCAAAATGGATTTAACTGTACATTTGATTGAAACATTTCCTTATGAAGGCTTGTTTTTTTCAGATGATGAAAGTATATACAAAATAGAAAATCCAACTCATACTATTACAGGGACGAAGTTTGTTAAGGAAAGTAAATATAAAAGTTTGGTAAATGCTCGTAACTCCCTAAAAGAAGTAAAACCTCCTTTAGGGTTAGGCATTTTTGGTGCTATTCCACTAAGTTCTGCTTGTGAGATGGTGCTAGATAAAGGCATTGTTTATCTCCAAGCAGTTAATAACATCCCACAAAACCCAAATGTAGTACTTGGAGAAACAAATTACGCTCTTGCAGCATAAAATATGGAACAAAATCAACCTTTTCAACTACTTGACATTATTCTTTTAGAAAGCACTTTTAAAAGAATAGTTGTTGTAAGTCCTTTATCTCAAGAATTTGAACAAAAGAATAACCTCGTTATTGAACACGACATTAGTGTTGATATGCTTGCGGTGTTCTTAACTGTGGAACATTCACTAATTATGAAAGGTGTAGAGGAAGTAACAACATTTACAAAAATGGTGGCGGTTTTTAACAATCCCAAAAATCCAAATATTCCCTTAGATGTGTTCATAAATGTCAATGCTCCTGCTGTTATTTTTCCATTTATTAGAGAGCATTTAGCTAGTATTTCCGCAAAAGCAGGACTTTATCCAATTTTATTGCCTTTGGTAAACTTTGTAAAACGTGCTGAAGACAACAAATAACGAATTTGCAAAATAACAAAAGCCACTTAATTTAATAAATTAAGTGGCTTTTGTTTTGATTTTCAGAATAATTAAGGCAATAACGCATAAATACCAATTATTTAGCTTGCGTTTTTTGTATTTGCTTGATATTTTACTAAATTCACAAATTATAGCTGAGTCTGAACAAAATACATTTTATTGATGTTTTTGTGTAGATTTACATTATCAAAAAATATCCTTTCAATACTAAAACAACATCAAAAAATAATGGCAAAGCAATATTATAGCCCTCGCAACTTAAAATTTTTGTTGCACGAAGTTTTCAATGCAAAAGGACTGACCAATTTGCACCACTACAAAGACCACGACAATGCGTCTTTTGATATGGTCATTGATGCCGCTAGACAAATTGCGGATAACATTTTGCACCCTGCCTATATAGAAATGGACACCAATGAACCACAACTAAAAGACAACAAAATTACTGTTCACCCTGCCGTAAAAGCATATCTCAAAGCAATGGGTGATGCTGGTATGATAGGCGCAACTTATAGCTACGCTGATGGCGGACAACAACTTCCAAATCTTGTGCAGGTGGCTGTTTCCTACATTTTAAGTGCCGCCAACAATGGCGCAACTATGTACACAGGGCTTTCTGCGGGTGCAGGGCGACTTATTGCAAGTTTTGCCACGCAAGAACTAAAAGACAAATATCTTCCAAAAATGCTTGCTGGAACGTGGCAAGGCACAATGGGACTTACAGAACCACAAGCAGGTAGCTCCCTTTCCGATATCACGAGCAGTGCAAAACTCACAGAATCAGGCTCTTACAAAATCAAAGGGCAAAAAATATTTATTTCTGCAGGTGACCACGACTGTGCAGAAAATATCATTCACCTTACGCTTGCACGCATAGAAGGCGCACCAAAAGGCACAAAAGGCATTTCTTTGTTTATTGTACCTAAATTTAGAGAAGAAAACGGTAAATTTGTTGATAATGATGTGATTACAGCAGGTATTTATCACAAAATGGGGCAAAAAAGCACGCCTGCGGTACATTTTATTGCTGGTGATAAAGATAATTGTGAAGGCTGGCTCGTTGGTGAGGCTAATCAAGGACTAAAATATATGTTTCAAATGATGAATGAAGCACGTATTGGGGTTGGACTTATGGGTGCAGCAATTGCATCAGCAGCTTATTATGCCTCTTTGGAGTATGCCCACGAAAGACCACAAGGGCGTTCTTTGATGGAAAAAGATGCTAAAAATGTCCCTCAAACTAAAATTATCAACCACCCAGATGTTAGGCGTATGTTACTCATACAAAAAGCTGTTTCTGAAGGTGGTTTGGGACTTACTATGGAGGCTGCACGTTATGCAGATTTATCAGAAGCATCTGAAAGTCAAGAGGATAAAGAAAAATATTTTTTATTGTTGGATTTGCTTACGCCTATTGTCAAGACTTTCCCTGCGGAACATGGAATACGTTCTGTAAGTGAAGGTATGCAAGTTTTGGGAGGTTACGGCTATTGTAAAGATTTTCCTTTAGAGCAAATGGCTCGTGATATACGCATTACGACCATCTACGAGGGTACAACAGGCATACAGTCGCAAGATTTATTAGGAAGAAAAATCACTATGCAAAATGGAAAAGCAGTAATGCTTTTGGCACAAGAAATAATGCAAACCATACAAGAAGCAGCAGCATTTGATGATTTGAAGAAATATAGTGAAACTTTGCAAAAGGAATTAGGACGTTTGCAGCAAGTTATTCAGCATTTGGTGCCGTTTGCAATGAAAGGAGAATATAATTTGTTTCTTGCTGATGCTAATTTGTTTATGGAGCTTGCCAGCCTTATTGTTGTGTCGTGGCAGTGGCTAAAACAGGCTATTGTGGCTCAAAAAGCCATTTTAAGCAATAATCCACAAGGAGATGAGTTAAGTTTTTATGAAAGTAAAATCCATACAATGAAGTTTTATTTTGCCTACGAATTGCCAAAAACAAAATCTTATGCCACTCGTTTGCTTGATACTGATGTACTTACACTCACAACAGAAAAAGAATTGATATTTTAAATATCTTTTTGGTCAATATTAAATTGTTACTACAAGGCTTGGAGATTTGAAAATCCCTAAGCCTTGTATTTAATTAAAAACAACTCATCAAGTAAATGCCTCAAATGCAGGAAAAACCCATTAAAATAATTATTAGTCGTACCGACAATCTAGGTGACGTGGTGCTTACTTTGCCGTTGGCGGGCTTTTTGAAGAGTATTTGCCCTACCCTAAAAATTTATTTTATAGGGAAAACTTACACCAAACCAATCATAGAAAGTAGTCAGTTTATTGACGTTTTTTTGGATAGAGAAGAATTACTTAAATCTCCGCAAAAGCTCACAGAAATAAATGCAGATGCTATTATTTTTATTTTTCCTGATAAAGAAATAGCTAAAATAGCTAAAAAAAGTAATATTCCTTTGCGTATTGGCACAAGCCACCGACTTTTTCATTGGATTTATTGCAACAAATTGGTTAATTTTTCTCGCAAAAATTCTAATCTTCACGAAACTCAACTTAATTTCCAACTTCTAAAACCACTTGCTAAATTGCTCAAAGTCAATTATTTAAGTAAAATGATTGATAATTTAAACTTAGAATATTTTTCTGATTTTTATGGAATGAAAATACCTAAAATTCCTTTGGAAAATCTACAAAAAATAGAAAAATTACTTAAAAAAGATATATCTAAAGATACATTTAACCTTATTTTTCACCCAAAATCAAACGGAAGCGCAAGAGAATGGGGGCTTAAAAACTATTTGGATTTAGCAAAAATATTACATCAAAATAATTTAAAAGATAATAATAAATTTCATATTTTCATTACAGGAACGCAAGCAGAAGGAGAAAACATTAGAAAAGAATTAGCAAATCTTGATTTTGAATTAGTTGATAATGAATATATTACAGACTTAACAGGCAAACTTTCACTTACAGAACTTCTTGCTTTTATAGGTCTTGCTGATGGGCTTTTAGCATGTAGTACAGGACCTTTGCATATTGCGGCAGCACTAGGAAAATATGCGTTGGGCATCTATCCGCCCATAAAACCTATGCACCCAACACGTTGGCAACCGCTTGGCACACATGCTACTTATATGTGTGTAGAGAAAAAATGTAATGATTGCAAAAAAACACAAAATTGCTTTTGTATCAGAGAAATAACGCCCCAACAAGTAGCAGAGATTATTTTTAACTGGGATATTGACAAATTGAACAAAAAATAATATTTTTGTGTTTTGATTTTGTAGTTATACTAAAATAAAAAATAACTTTCCAAAAGTTATGCAATTAAATAGGTTGCGGTAATTAGGTTATGACAACCTTAAAATAGCACTTAATAAATTGATTATTAGTATCTTGTATTCATAATTCACAATTTAAAATTCATAATTACTTATGTATCCAGAAGAAATGGTAAAGCCAATGAGAGAAGATTTAACTTCTATTGGTTTCAGAGAACTAAAAAATGCAGAAGAAGTAATAAGCACTTTTGACAACAATAAAGTAGGTACAACGCTTGTAGTTATCAATTCTGTATGTGGTTGTGCAGCTGGAACGGCTCGTCCTGGCATCAAATTAGCCCTTTCAATAAGTGAAAAAAAACCTACCAATCTTACAACAGTTTTTGCAGGAATGGAAAAAGATGCTGTTAGCAAGGTGCGTGAATATATGATGCCTTATCCTGCGTCTTCTCCTTCAATTGCACTTTTCAAAGATGGTGAACTTGTACATTTTGTAGAAAGACACCATATAGAAGGACGTACTGCGCAAATGATTGCAGCACATTTGGAGCAGGTTTTTACAGAATTTTGCTAGTATTTTAACTTTTGGAGAGTCTAAAAACTCTCCAAAAGTATCATAAAAAACACAAAATATTTAGGAAAATTCTAAATATCTTGTGTTTTTTTGTTTTGTAGTTTTAAAATGTTATTTTTGCTTTGATATACCACAGCAATTAAACAATATCAATTATTTTAATTTATAATATCTATGAAAAGAATTCTCGTTGTCGGAATTTTATTTTTCAGTTTTTTCGCCACATTTGCGCAAGAAAAAGTAGAAAGAAAACTTGCCAGAGCAAACACTTCTTACGACCGTTTGCAGTACGCTGATGCCCTAAAAGAGTATCAAAGTGCGTTGAAAAAAGATACCAATTCAGTTTTTATTCAAGAAAAAATAGCTAATTGTTATCAAAAAATGAACGAACCAAAAGAAGCAGAACTTTGGTATGCAAAAGTTGTTTCTGCACCTACAAGTGACGTGAAAAGCAAGCTACATTATGCTGAAGCACTTGCAAGCAATGGAAAACATAGCCAAGCCAAAATTTGGTATGATGCCTATTCAAGAGAAGCAAAAGAAGATGGTCGTCCAAAAGGATTTTCAGAGGCTTATAGCAATATGCCAAGTTTTTACAAGGATTCTACACAATATCAAGTAAAAATTGCGCCTTTCAACTCTGACCAAGATGATTTTAGCCCAACTTATAATATAGCTGACAAAGACGAAAGTAAACTTATTTTTGTTTCTAATAGGCACAAAGCAGGTGGCAACAAATTTGAGTGGAACAACACTTCTTACCTTGATTTGTATTCTGTTGCTGATGCCAAAACTACCCCAAAAGATTTGCAAAAATACTCTAAAAAACTCAATAGCAAGTACCACGAAGGTCCTATTGTATTTTTTCCTTCTGGTGATTCTATGATTTTTACAAGAAACAATTACACCAATAGTAAGTATAAAACAAGTACAGAAGGTGTAAATAAATTGAAGTTATACATTGCCACAAAAAACAAAGATGGCGTTTTGTCTAATGAAAAAGAATTTCCTTATAATAGTAGTGAATATTCTGTTGGTGCGCCTGCACTTGCGCCAGATGGCAAAACTTTGTATTTTATCTCTGACCCAGCAGACAAATCAATAGGTGGAAAAGATATTTTTGTGTCTGTTTGTGAGAACGGAAAATGGTCTGAACCCAAAAATATGGGCAAAGAAATAAACACACTTGGTAATGAAATGTTCCCTTATGTAGATGCTCGTGGCAATTTGTTCTTTTCTTCTACTGGTCATAGTGGCTTAGGCGGATTAGATTTGTTTATGTGCGAAAACGTAGATGGGAAGTTTATGAAACCTGTTAATTTGGGTTATCCAATGAATACGCCAAAAGATGATTTTGGTATGATTGTAGCAAATGACGGACTTTCAGGCTATCTTTCTTCTAACAGAGAAGGTGGCGTAGGAAGAGATGATATTTATGAATTTACTTCTAAAAAGCCTTTTACAAGCTATATAATGCTTGCTGCTATCACTATTCACGCAGAAACGAAAAAGTTTGTACCAGGTGCAAGTGTACTTATTAAAGTAACAGAAGAAGCTGATACACCTACTGCTTCCAATGAAAACGGAATGGTGGCACACAAATTTAATAGAAATTTCAAATACACAATGATTGTCAAAAAAGTTGGTTTTGAAGACAAAATTTTTGAGATTACGCCAGAAGAACTTGCCAAATACAAAGAAAATGATTTGATAGAAATTCCGCTTACACCTATAAAAGTTGTGGCTGATGTTCCTGTGGTGATTATTTTAGATGAAGAAACAAGAGAACCAGTTGCCTCTCGTCTTATTGTAACAGACAAAACTAAAAAAGATGTTGTTGATGTAAATGATGTAAGTAAAAAATCTTTGGAAAATATCAATAACGGAAAGTTTGACTTGAAAGTAAGTGCAAAGGGTTATTTTTTCAAAAATGATACAATGAACATTCTTAATAGCAAGAAAAAATTAGTGAAAATTGTGTTATTGAGAAGACTGAAAATGAATGCTATTTTAGTTGTCAATTCTATTACATTTGAATTTAATTCTGACAAACTTACACCAGCTTCTAAATTGGAAGTAGATTATGTAAACAGATTGATGCAAGAAAATCCTACTCTAAAAGTAGGCGTTTGGGCGCATACAGATGCGGTTGGTACAGATGCCCGCAACCTTGACCTTTCGCAACGCAGAGCAAAATCCGTTTATACCTTTATTGGCTCACAAGGCATAGAAATGAGCCGTATGGAACACAAAGGTTTTGGAGAAGGAAAACCTATTGCGACAAACAACACCAAAGAAGGCAGAGCGCAAAACAGACGTGTAGAATTCCAAATTTTAGATTACGTTTCTGATGGAACGCTTGGATTGATTTTTCCTTATACACAACCATATTTCA
>JAYVHJ010000496.1:0-4659 GCA_043771315.1 Raineyaceae bacterium | reverse complement strand
ATTTATGCTTACAATATCTTTTGGTGGGTTTTTTGAATGATATTTGTCTAAATTATTTGTATCCTTTGTAGCATCTTTTTTGACATTTTCTTTTTTGCTACTATCTTTTTTAATCATATTTTTAAAAAAACCACCTGACGTATCTTTTTTCTCAACTTTCTTTGTATTGGGAAGCTGGTCATAAGGAATGTAAGGGATATTTTTCTTTTCAGCGTTGAAATACGTATGAAAAAAAGCCACATCTCTTACATACATTTTTGTTTGTATATCATATTTCTTTATCATAGAATCCACATCTTCGTGCAATTCCTGATTATTTTTCATCATTCTATGATACATAAAAGCATTTTCTCCTATATCTTTTGTATCAAAAGAAGACATATCAAACCGCATTTTGGCACGCTTAAACTCGTGTCTAGTAAGTTGTGCAGGCTTATCTGTGCCTTTTCCGTCTGTATAAATATTACCTCTGTGCAAATCCATTACCAAAAAATTGCCATCATCTGTGGTGTACATCAGCCCAGAATCTGCCAAAATAACTTCTTTGTTGCCTACGTGTTCTGCGTGATTGTAGATAGTCATTCCTTTGAGGGTTTTTCCATCAGGAAATTTTTTATCTACCTTAATGCTATAACCTGGCATTCCTGTATAGAAAGAGCCTTCTTTGAGGTTTAAGGCTGCTTTTGTAGTTCTGATATTATAAAGTGTACTGAAAGCCTTCAAATTAGCAAATGGCACTACTCTATCACTAAACCAATACGTAAAAACAGACAAAAATGCTGCTAACACGCCCAATGGCAAAAGCACACGTATCAAAGAAACACCTGCACTTTTTATGGCAGTAAGTTCAAAGTGTTCCCCCAAATTCCCAAAAGTAATAAGGCAAGAAAGTAGCACTGCAAGTGGCAAAGCCATTGGCGTGAGCGTGAGAGAGAAAAACCCAATCATTTTTAAAAACACAAAAAGCCCTACATCTTTGCCAATAAAATCTTCTACATAACTCAACATAAACTGCAAAAGCAACAAAAAGACCACCACAAAATAAGTCAAAATAAGCGGACCTACAAGTGCTTTCAGGATAAGTACATCAATTTTTTTCATAAGTTTTCTATGGCAAAAATGTTGCCAGAAATTATTTTGCCCCTAAATCCCCAAAGGGGACTTTAAATAAAATACATATTATATACATCAAATCTCGTACTTCAAACTTCGTACTTCAAAACTTAGCCTCCAATTCTTTCTTTGAGTGTATGCACAAGTCCACCCCAAAGTTCTGTAAGTTCTTCTTTGTCGTCCATTGAAGAAAAATCTGTTATTTTCAGAAAAGTAGAACCCGTTATTTCATTATTTTCTATCCTAAATTCAATAAAAGCAGGTTCAATTTCGTCTTCTTTGCTTTCTGGCAAAAACTCAAAACGTACAGATTTATTTAGTCGTTGGGAGGTAATGCGCCCTTTATGAGATTCTTTGTCCCAAATAAAATCAAAATAATCACCGACAACTTTTACTTCTTCCGCAAACCAATCAGCAAGCCCAGAAGGAGAATGTAAGTAGGGATATATCATTTTGCAGGAAGCACGCACCTCGTACTCACCCACGAACTTGAATTTTTTCATAGTAATCATAGTAATAAGCAAAATATTTTCAATAAACAAACAACAAAATTTTAAGAATATCTTTATTGATTTTTCTTATTATTTTCTTGTAAAGTATTATTTATTAGGGTTTTATAAATTAAGTTGAAGTTTTGTAGCGTTACTAACCTCTATTTTTTGGGATTTTCTACAAATATTTTAACAAAATTAGCAGAAAAAATTTGGTTTCCTAATTTTATTACGTATATTTGCACCACTGAAAATAACAACCAATATTTTTAGTAGAATATAGTTCAAAATTAATACAAAAAATATCCTATATGGCGAGGTAGCTCAGTTGGTTAGAGCACTGGATTCATAACCCAGAGGTCACGAGTTCAACTCTCGTTCTCGCTACAATAAACTTTACTAGAAACAAAAAACCGTTAAATTTTATTATTTAACGGTTTTTTTGTGTTTTTATTAAATTTGAAAATTTCAGTCGTGAACTGTATTTAACTCACAATTCACAACTGAAATCTTATAATTCAAAATTATTTATTTGGTATTGCAGGCACTGCTGCTACTGCCGTTACTGTACCTTTGAAAGTTAAAGGAATGCCACTTTCTTTACCTGGTATATTTGTAAAAACTGTGATACCTTTGGTAAAAGCTCCAGCTGCAGCCGCATTAAAAGTAGCTTGTATAGAACCTTTTTTGCCTGGCATAATTGGGTCTTTCGTGAAAAATGGCGTTGTACAACCGCAAGTTACGCCTACATTACTAATAATAAGTGGAGCTTTTCCTGTGTTTGTAACTTCAAATGTTGTCGTTACTGGCGTTCCTTGTGGAATATTTCCAAAGTCGTGTTCCATTTTATTAAACTTAATATCTGGTTGTTTACCTGTTACAGCTGTTTTCACTTCTGTTTTTGCTACGTTTTTCATTACATCTTTTTGCGCATTAGCCACACTAAAAGCAGACATACAAGCAATCAAAGCAACGAATAGAATATTTTTTTTCATCTTTCTAATTTTTTAAGATTTTTTATTTGAGTTTGTATTTAGATTTTACTAAGTATTTTGTTAGTTATTTCTAGCTAACTGTTATTCAAACATTAGCTTATCAAAAAACATTCCAAAAGTACAAAAAGTTAAAGAAATAACAAAATAATTGTGAATTTTTAATTATGAATGAATACAAGTTTCCTTTTGATAATGAAACATTTTGTATTCATTCACAATTCAACATTTACAATTCACAATTTAAAAAGTGTCTGTTACTTTGCCACATTTGAGCATTTTGTCGCCAAAATACGGATTTCTGATTTCTTTTTTGTCTGACAACCAAAAAGCTCCCTTATCATCAAATGCCATAGGACAAAATTGTTGATAAATAGTAGCTTTATTTGCTTTAAACGCTTTATCAATAGTAAACAAATCATTAGAGAGAGCATTAAAATGACCTCTTTGGTGTCCTATTTCTACATTTGAAGCAATATGTTTAGCATCTTCTTGCATTGTAGCAAGTAAAGGTTTAAAGAAATCTTGCTGTTTTGTACTCATTTTTGCTACATCTACATTTGTAAGAACTTTTAAGAATTCAGTAGCTTTTGCACTTGTTGTTTGTGCATCTGTCGCTACTAAAGCATCTTTCAAAGCAAAATAAGCACCATTCAAAGAAGCTAATTGTTTTTTAGTTTCTGTATTTACTTTACCCAAATCAGGAAATTTAGCAGCTTTTGTAGTGCTTGCGGTTTCCATTGTTGTATGTCCGTTATGTTGTCCGCAAGATGTTTGAATCACACACAAACTAAATAGTACTACCAAACTTAAATTTTTCATATTTTTAGAATTGATTTTAACTGAATTTATTTTAATTTTTATATTTGAAGATTTTATTTTATCATTAAGATGATTAAACCTGTCAAAATAAACCCTGCACCAAACAAAACCTTAGCAGTCATTGGCTCATTTAGCAAGGTAAATGACAAAATAAGCGTAATAATAATGCTTCCTTTATCAATAAGTGCCACCTGTGAAACATCTCCTATCTTAATTGCTTTGTAATAGAATATCCAAGAAACTGATGTCGTGATACCTGATATTGCTAAAAACATTACATTGCTTTTTGTGAGCGTTTGCAGTTCTTTTGGTGAGTGAAAAGCCATATAATTTAACATCACAATACCAAAAACTACCACAGTACGCACCGCAAGACCCAAATCAGCAGTAATATCTTTCAAACCAAACTTTGCAATCACGCTTGTAAGACCTGCAAAAATCATTGCCACTACTGCCAAAAACACCGCATTATTCATCATCTTTTTAACTACTGTTTTTAGGTTATTCTACACTAATTTTTAGTGTTTTTATTGTTTTATTATTTACAACAAAACGCCAAATATATACACCACTTGCCAAATTTTGATTATTTTGAGAAATTTCTTTTTCTATCTCTGCAAAAGTTCCTGCAAAACTAGCAACTTTTTTTCCTTGATTATTTATAATTTGAAGATTTATTATTTCATTTTGAAGACTTTTACTTACTTCAAAATGTACATTACTCAAATTATTTGCATTCATAGGATTTGGATAAACCAAAATACTTTCTTTTTCTTCTCCATTACTTACAAAAATAACCTTACTATAACTATCATCAGCACTTTGAACGCCATTTTGTTGATAATGAACAAACTTTAAACGAAAATATGCCGCCTTTTTTTCATCAACAGACAAAATATAATTCTTTATACTTGTCGTTGGATTTTCTGCTCGTACATTTGTTACTTCAATGAAACTCTTAGCATCATAACTTCTTTCCACAACAAAATAATTAAGATTAAGTTCATTTGTTGTAAGCCAATTTAGTTGTATTTTACTATCATTTTGACGTTTTGCATCAAAAGAAAGTAGTGTCAAAGGCAAAGGTGAAACAAAAAGACTACCAGAAAACTCTGAAAAACTTGTTAAAGCTCCTTTTGCTACCGTATTACTACCTGATACGTGTGTACTTCCAACTGTATAAGTCGTCCAAAGAGTACCTGCAACAGGTTTTTTAGATAAACATATTGTATTACCTCCTT
>JAYVHJ010000495.1:0-15736 GCA_043771315.1 Raineyaceae bacterium | reverse complement strand
CCCCAACTCTACGCACAGATTGCACAATAGCAGGCGGATAAAACTCAAAAAGTGCATTTTCAATGAGTGTAGGGGCTTGCACACCTACTACATTGCCCTCCCCAGTGATGGCAAGGCTATAAGTAAAACTCTCACCTGTCCTAATAACGCTAGAAGACACAGCTTCATCTAAATAAAAGTTCCCAACTAAACTGCCTTGTGGTTGCGGAGAGGGTAAATTACGTACTTTTATCTTAGTAGCTTGTGTTTCAAAGGTATTCTCTTTTGTTGTTTCTTTATTGAGGGTATTGATGCTCACAGAAGGAAAAAAAATAGTGCCTTCATTGAGTGGAAAGTAAGATGCTTGATAAATTTTGTACTGATTATAGGCTTTTCCATTGATTTTTATAAGATTAGGAGTAATTTGAATGATATTAAAATCCTCTTCCCAACAATTTGTAGGCTTTATTTCTTTCAAAATAGCGGCAAGCTCCTTCCCTAAATCCTTAAAATTGAGCAAAAAACTGCTTTTTTCAGCAATATAGACTGCTAAAACAAGATTAAAACTTTCTCCAACGACAACTTCTGTCTTATCAAGAGAAAGCCCAAAGAAAACTTCTTCTTTAATATTCTTAAAAGATACTTCTTCTTGCAAACCTTCTTTCTCATAGTCTTCTGGCAAGCCTTCTGATTTGCCATTAGCGACATCAACAATAATATTAAGCGCATCAAAATTAAAATTTTGCTCGTTTATACGCATTACAAAGGGTTTTATGGGATATTTTCCTACTTTTTTGGCGTAATAATTCTGAATAATTTTGAAAACAAGCACACGCCTGCCTGCTACTTCTTTTGTGGTAGTTTCGTTGATAGTGCCATATTTGACAAGCCCGAAAAGTTCAGGGAAGATATTGACTTCTTCCAACGGTTTATCCTCCACAGAAATAATAATGCTAAAAGGTTCGTTTAAAGCTATCTCTTGGCTACTTATTTCTATATTGATATTGCTTTGCGCTTGCGTTTTGGAAGAAAAAATAAAGAGTAAAAAGATATAAACAAGAAATAGAAACTGTTTTTTGAGGAGCATTTTAGGAAGAAAATTTATAATAAAATCACGAGTAGTTAATATTTCTTTCAAATATAAAAGATATTTTCAGAAAAATTTAATAAAAAGTTGCCTTTTTGAGAAAAAACTGCTAATTTTAATCCAAAATTATACTATTTAGTGATATTGTCTTGAATAATCTGTATTTCATTCACAATTCACAATTTTAAATTCACAATTATTTAGTTATGCAAAAGATACTAGATTTCTTCCTAAAACTACGAATATCTACCAAAATCACAATGATAGTGCTTTTGGTGGTGTTTGTGTCTGTTACTGCCGTAAGTATGATAGCTTTTTTGCTTATTCGTACTTCCATTAAAGACCGTTATCTTGACCAAATCCAAGTAATTGCTGACCAAAAGTCGCAAAAAATCCAAACATCTCTTTCTGAAATAGAATCAGCCATTTTGGTAGGGCAACGCCTCAACGCAGTACGTGAGCAGTTGGATACACCTGTAGAACGCATCAATGTAGGACCAAAAACTCAGAAAGATACAACTGTAAAAGAAACACTTGATACAAATGATATACCTGATATTGACACTATTATAGATGTACAATTATCCCCACAAGAAATAAAAGCAAGGGAAGACTCTATCAAGCAACAACAACAACAACAAATATTATTTGGACCAGATTTGGACAATGCCTTTTCTGCTATCAATACTATTTATAAACTAAATAATATTTATCTTACAGATAAAGATGGTTATATAGCTTATATTAGTGATGTCAATAAGACTACACAACAGAAAGGAACGCTGTTCAAAGAGCCAAACACAGAAGGAAATATGCTTCCAGAAATAAGAAAAGAATTGGGAGATAGTATAAAAGTAAGTTATAGTAAGGTTTTTTTGCAAAATGGGAATTATCTTTTGCTTGCGGCAGTACCTATCAAAGCAACAGATAATAAAAGTGTTATTGGTGTACTTGTTTATGAGATAAATATTGCTAAAATTGATAGACTTGCATCAGATAAAACTGGTTTGGGCGCAACAGGTGAGGTCATCTTGGCGCAAATCCAAGACGAAAATAAAATAAAATATCTTAATACAGGACGTAATAAACGCAAAGATGGTTCTAAAATATTGCCTTTGCAAGAAGCAGGGCTTATTACAGACAAAAAAGTAATGTATCCACTTGTACAAGCCATCAAAAAATCACAAGGAACAAGTGAAAATGAAGATTATAGAGGTGAAAATACGCTTGCTGCTTACAGATTTATTGCTGGTGTAGATTGGGCTATTGTTGTAAAGATTGATACACAAGAAATTTATCAGCCAACCGCTGTTTTATTGCGCCAGTTTACCATAACGGGTATTATTACTATTCTTGCGACATTTATTATTGGGCTTATTTTCTCTCAATTTCTTATCAGACCGTTGGGTGTTTTGCGCAAAACTGTAAGTTCTTTGGGACGTGGTGAGCTTCCTTCACGTATTGAAAGTGCCTCTGGTGACGAAATAGGAGAGATGACAGAGCAAATCAACGGACTTGTGGAAAACTTGCGTAATACTTCTGATTTTGCCAAACGGATTGGTAATAAAGACTTTGCGACAGACTTTAAGCCTGCAAGTGATAGTGATGTATTGGGTAGTTCTTTGCTTTCTATGCGAGATAGTATTATGAATTCTACACAAAAAGATGAGGCAGATAGCTGGATTGTGAAAGGTGTGGCAGAAGTAGGTGATATTTTGCGTGAGTCTAATGATTTGAAACACTTAGCAGATGCTATTTTGGCGTATGTTGTGCCACTTACTGGTGCTATTCAAGGTGCTTTTTATGTGGCTGATAAAGATGCACAAACTTTAGAAATGATTGCTAGTTACGCCTATAACAAGAAAAAATACCTTAATGCCAAATTCAAATTTGCAGAAGGACTTGTAGGACAAGCAGCTATGGAAAAAGATTTGATTATTCGTACGGAAATACCTGATACTTATATGACACTCACATCTGGGCTTTTGGGTGACAAAAAACCTAAGAGTTTACTCATAACGCCACTTATTACCAATGATACTGAAGTTTATGGCGTTTTGGAAATTGCTGGTTTTGAGGAATTTGGAGACAGAGAAAAGGATTTTGTGGTACGTATTAGTGACATCATTGCTCGTACTGTTTTCAACATCAAAGTAACAGAAAATACAGAAAAACTGCTGAAAGAATCTGAACTTTTGAACACCAACTTGAAAGCGCAAGAAACTGTTCTTAATCTCAATGCCAAAGAAATGGCACGTACCCAAGAACAACTAAAGAAATCAAATGCTGACCTTGAATTACAATTCCAAGAGGTAGAAAATGAACAAAGAAGAACGCAAGCATTGCTAGAAAATGCCTCTGAAGTAATTACTATCTATGAAGCTGACGAAACTATCCGCTATATTTCGCCATCTGTGGAGAAAATCTTAGGTTATACACAAGAGGAAATGATTGGTATTAAAGATGAAGAATATGTTGTGCAAGGGAAAAGAGGTTTTAGGAAAATGTTTGAAGACCTTGTGAAATATCCTGACGAAAAAATCACTATTGAATTTTCTTATAGAAAAAAATCAGGGGAAAGTATTTTCTTGGAAGCATCAGGACGTAATTTGCTTTCTGACCCTATTATTGGCGGTTTGGTCGTAAATTCTCGTGATATTACGGAAAGAAAAGTAGCGGAAAGAGAGCAAAAAGAACGTGGTAAAATGCAGGCACTTTCTGAAAACTCACTTGACCTTATCACACGCCTAGACAAGGAAGGGAAAGTGCTTTATATGAACCCTGTTATTGAAAACTATACAGGAAAAAAGAAAGAACTTTACATACAGCAACAACTCACTAATGAGCTTATTTCTCCACAGGTGATTACCTCGTGGATGTCGTTGATTAATTCTACCATTGCTAGGGGGGTGAAAGCAAAATCAGAAGTTATGTTTCCTTCTATGACTGATGCAATCATACTTACCGAAGAAGACCGTAAGAAAAGCAGTTTCGTGGTAGGTGATAGGATTATGCAGGTAAATGCTATACCAGAAGCAGGGGAAGATGGTAGTGTGGAGTCGTTCTTGGTAGTTTCTCACGACATTACGGAGATGAGAAAAGCATCAGACGAACTAGAAGCCTCTAAGAAAAAAGTAACAGATTCTATCAACTACGCAAAACGTATTCAAGATGCCATTATGCCTGATACAGGGCTTTTGAGAAGCTTTTTTAAAGATTCTTTCATTATGTTTAAGCCAAAAGATGTGGTAAGTGGTGATTTTCCTTGGATGATTCAAAGAGATAATACTTTGTATATTGCTTGCGTGGATTGCACAGGACACGGTGTACCAGGTGCATTGATGTCGCTTGTGGGGTATTTCTTGCTGAATAATATTTTGGATACACAACTAAACCCTAATCCTGGCGTTATTTTGGATTATTTGGACGAATATGTAACAAAAACCCTGCGCCAAGATACAGGAGAAGGCTCTGCAAAAGATGGTATGGACGTTGGATTTTGCAAAATCAACCTTGATACAAACGAGTTGGAGTTTGCTGGCGCACACAGACCGCTTTATTTTGTCAATGGTGAAACAAACGAGTTGGAAGAATACAAAGGTGACAAATTTCCTATTGGTGGTGGTCAGTACCGTAACCGTACTAAGTTTACGAATACAGTTATCAAATTTAATAAAAATGATACAATGTATATGTTCTCTGATGGGCTTCCTGACCAGTTTGGAGGTGATGACAACCGTAAGTTTTCACCAAAAAGAATTAGGGATATTGTAAAAATGGATTCTTCTGTACCAATAGAAAAAATTGAGGCAACCCTTGATAAAGAACTCTCAAATTGGATGAAAGAGGGCGCAATAAAGCAAACTGATGATATTTTGATGATTGCTATTAGGTTTTAAGTAATTGTGAATTTTTAATTTTGAATGAATATGAAATGTTTATGATTTTCTAGTTGTAGTAAAATACTACGACTAGAAAATCATCAACAATTAGAAGTTCTTATAAAAAAAACCAAAAAAATATTGACTTCAAAGAAAAAAAGCGTACATTTGTGGCTAAAATAAAAAACTCTTACAATATCCTTATCAATCTTCCGTAAAAATATCAAAATTTAGACTAATACAGCTTTCTGGGTGAAGGTTGTAGTCGCAGACAAACAACCAAATAATTCTAATTCATTATAACAATCCCAATAAGCAATACAATCCTATTATGAGGCTCAAACAAGCAGCAACAAACTATAACGTACACTCTAACACCATTATTGAATTTTTGGCGGGTAAAGGGCAAACAGTTCTCAATGATTTGAATACAAAAATCAGCAGCGACCAGTTAGCTATGCTAGACAAGCAATTTAAAAGCTCATTTTTGGAAAAAAGAGAAGCAGATATCAAACATCTTAATAGCAAACCCCTACAAGATAATGTAGTGATAGAAGCTACAAAAACGTCTAAAATTGATAAAACAAAGGATATTTTTAAGACAGTCGTAAAAGAAGTAGAGCCAATTAAGGAAATTCCAAAAGAAGTAATCAAAGAATTGGTGAAAGAAGTTCCAAAAGAAATAATCAAGGAAACTCCAAAGGAGGTTATTAAAGACATAATAGAAGAAGTTCCTAAAAGCAAAGCAAAAGAAATTGCTAAAAAAGAAAAGAAAGATAACGCTGCTAAGGACAACGCTACTAAAACAGAAGACATTTCTAAAAAAACAACAACAAAAACCAAAGAAGTTACGAAAGACATTACAAACGAAATCCCCAAAGAAATTACGCCAAAAGTAGAAGAAACCCCAAAAGAAGAAACAAAAACTTCTTTGCCAGGACTTACCATACTTGGCAAAATAGACCTTTCTAACACAGTAATTACTGACAATAGTAGAGGTCGTGGGCGTGGTGGGCGCAATAAGCAAACTAATACTGCCAAAACAACCAACGCTTATAAAGACAAAAAAGATGAGAAAAAGCCAGAAACCAAAGCTAATCTTAATCAGAAAAATGTCAAAAAAGAACCAATAAATGAAGTCAAAAAGGTTGTTTCTAATGAAGTTCCGAAAGAAACCTCTAACGAAACAAAACAACCAACTGCAGAAGTAACTGAAACTACAACTCCGCTTGTGGTTACACCAGTTATACCTGTAAAAGAACCAGAATTTATTGAACTTATCAAGGCAAAAGCTGATGCACTTGGCGGACTAACTATCTTGGGTAAAATAGAACTTCCTGTTGATAATAAACGTGGAAATGGCAACAAAACCCCTGCTGGCACAACTGACCCAACAAAAAAACGCAAACGTAACCGTATTCGTAAGAGAAAACCTGTTGATGAAACTAAACCAACAACAGGAACTACTGGCACAACAACCAATAATGTCAATAAAACTACTACGGGCAACACTAATAATGTCAATAGAACTACTACGGGCAATAATAACCAAAATAGAACTACAACTGGTAACAACCAAAATAGAACTACAACTGGTACAAATAATCAGAACAGAAATACCACAAACACAACCAATAATAACAATAAAAAAGTTGTTAAAGGAGTAAAAGAAGAGGTTTCTGACAAACAAATCCAAGACCAAATAAAAGCTACAATGGCTCGTATTTCTGGTGGTGGAAGTAATGTCAAAAAGAAATCTGTGAAGAAAGTTTTAAGAGATAGAGACTCACAAGACAATGAAAATGAAGGAGAAAACTCAATCAAAGTAACGGAATTTATTTCTACGGCTGATTTGGCATCTTTGATGGACGTTGATATTATGGGTATGATTTCTAAGTGCTTGTCGCTTGGTATGTTTGTGTCTATCAACCAGCGTTTAGATGCCTCTGCTATCACTATTATTGCTGATGAATTTGGCTTTAAAGTTGAATTTACGTCTGCAGAAGAAGAAATAGAAGTACAATTAGGAGAAGAAGATGCACCAGAAAGTTTGATAGAACGTCCGCCTATTGTAACCGTAATGGGACACGTTGACCACGGTAAGACCTCACTTTTGGATTATATTAGAGGTACGAAAGTTGCTGCAAAAGAATCAGGAGGAATTACGCAACACGTTGGAGCTTATAGTATTACGACAGAGGCAGGCAAAAAAATCACGTTCTTAGATACACCAGGACACGAAGCCTTTACGGCTATGCGTGCAAGGGGTGCGCAGGTGACAGATATTGTAATTATTGTAATTGCGGCAGACGACAACGTAATGCCACAAACAAAAGAAGCTATCAATCACGCTCAAGCAGCCAATGTGCCTATTATTATTGCTATCAATAAAGTTGATAAACAAACGGCAGACCCTGAAAAAATACGTCAGGAACTTGCTAGTTTGAATGTTTTGGTGGAAAGTTGGGGAGGTAAATACCAAGACCAAGAAATTTCTGCAAAATCAGGTATTGGAATTGACAAATTATTAGAGAAAATTTTGCTAGAATCAGAACTTTTAGAACTGAAAGCAAATCCTAAGAAAAAAGCCGTAGGAACTGTTATTGAAGCCTCTTTGGATAAAGGACGTGGTTATTTGACCAACGTACTGATACAAGCAGGAACAATGAAAGTGGGTGATATTATCCTTGCGGGCTCTCATTATGGTCGTGTAAAAGCTATGACAGACCACAAAGGACAAACTATTAAGGTAGCAACGCCTTCAACGCCTGTGCAAATGCTAGGTTTAAGTGGTGCGCCACAAGCAGGTGATAAAGTTCACGTAATGGAAACTGAAAGAGAGGCTCGTGAAATTGCTAACAAGCGTCAGCAAATTTTACGTGAGCAAAGCATCAGGACTACAAAACGTCTTACACTTACAGATATTGGTCGTAGACTTGCGCTGGGCAGTTTCCAGCAATTAAATGTGATTATAAAAGGTGATGTTGATGGTTCTGTAGAGGCACTTTCAGATTCTTTATTGAAACTTTCTACCCCAGAAGTGCAGGTAAATGTGGTTCATAAAGCGGTAGGACAGATTTCTGAATCTGATGTCAATTTGGCAGCCGTTTCTGATGCTATTATTATTGGTTTCCAAGTGCGCCCATCTGTGAATGCTAAAAAACTCGCTGAAACAGAAGAAATAGAAGTGCGTTTGTATTCTATTATTTATGATGCTATCAATGAGGTAAAAGATGCAATGGAAGGTATGCTTGCACCTACTTTTGAGGAGATTATTGTAGGAAATGTAGAAATACGTGAAATCTTCAAAATATCTAAATTGGGTACTATTGCGGGTAGTTATGTGCTTGATGGCTACATCAAACGTAATAGCAAATTGCGTGTTATTCGTGACTTTGTGGTGATTTTCACAGGTGAAATTGATACGCTCAAACGCTTTAAAGATGATGTGAGTGAGGTGAAATATGGCTACGAATTTGGATTAAGTCTAAAAGGATTTAATGATATTGAAGTAGGAGATAATATAGAAGTATTTGAACAAAGAGAAGTGAAAAGGAAACTTTCATAAATTACTTTTTCTCAATAAGTTGAATAAAAAATCCTGCAAATTAAATTTTGTAGGATTTTTTTGTTGTATATCCTTTTTATTTTTTTACCTTTGCATAATAAAATAAATTCATATTATAATAAACATTCTTAAAATGAAAAAAAATCTCTACTTGTTGTTTTTTATTGCTTTTTTTGGTCTTCAATTGCCTGCAAAAGCAGTTTTGGTGAATATTCCTGATGCTAATCTTAGAACAAGATTACAAACGCTTTATCCAACGTGCTTTACAGGCGCACAAATGGAAACTACTTGCACTAATATTACAACTGCTGGGTTTTTAGATGTATCTGCCTTAAGTATTGCTAATTTGAGTGGTGTGGAGCATTTTACGGCTCTAACGACATTGCGTTGCAATAACAATTTGCTTACGAGTTTGCCAACTTTGTCGCCTATTTTAGTTACTTTGTATTGCCATGACAATCAACTAACGAGTTTGCCCGCATTGCCAAACACTATGAATGATTTGAGATGTCAATTTAATGCGCTTACGACTTTTCCTGCAATAAGTGCGACTAATATTCAGCTACTTCGTTGCAATAATAATGCTTTAACAAGTTTACCTACGTTACCTGCTAACTTGCTTGCTTTATACTGCCAATTCAATCAACTCACAAGTTTACCAACAGTACCAAATTCAGTATTTTTTCTGTATTGCAATAATAATCAGTTAGTTACATTACCTACATTACCTACGAGTTTGGGAACATTGATTTGCAACAATAACGTAATGACAAGTTTCCCTACAGTTATTCCTAGTGGTCTTTCAGAGTTTAATTGTAGTAATAATTTGCTTACAAGTTTGCCAACTTTATCAAGCAACAACCTACAAATAGTGAATTGTTCTAACAATAGACTGACTTTATTGACTGTTTTGCCAACTTTTGTTTTGCAGTTTGATTGTAGTAATAATCTTTTGACAAGTTTGCCAACTCCTTTTGGTAGTTTTTTATCTACTTTTAATTGTAGTGGAAACTTGTTAGACTTTGCGGATTTAGAAGCTATTACGCCAAGACCAGCTACATATAATGCTAATCCGCAGGCATATAATCTCCTACCTGCTGCACAAACAGCTAATGTGGGTGCTACATTCACACTAAATGGCACTATTGGCGGTACGCTCAACCAATATCAATGGTATAAAGATAATACTTCTATTTTAGGTGCTACAAATGCTAACTTTTCAAAAACAAATATCATAGCTGCAGATGCGGGCGTGTATAAGTGTGTGGTAACGAGTACATTTGTGGGTGTGGGTACAACGACAGGTGTTATCATTACGAGTACGAATGTTACACTTACAGTCAAAACAGACCAAATCATTACTTTTGGTGCATTAGCGAATAAAACAGTAGGAGATGCTGTTTTTAACTTAACAGCAACGGCAAGTTCAAGTTTGGCGGTGAGTTATGCAAGTTCTAATACTGCAGTTGCTACTATTGCGGGAAATGTTGTAACTATTGTAGGTGCTGGAACAAGTAATATTACTGCTTCACAGGCTGGAAATGCAACTTTTAATTCTGCGCCAAATGTAGTACAAACGCTCACAGTCGTTGCTGCAGTTGTTGTTAATCCAACTACATCACTTGATAACAATAGCAACGAGAAAATTACTATTTCTCCTAATCCAACAGAAAATAGCTTTGAAATAGCTTTTAATAATGTTTCTAATAATATTTTTTCTTCTTTGGAGATGAAAATTTTGACTATTACTGGTAAAACTGTCTTTCAAAATAAAATAGAAAACGTATCAGATAAAATTAAAATTGATATTTCTACGCTTCCTGTTGGAATGTACCTTGTACAATGGAACAATGGAAAAGAAATTGGAATGAGAAAAATTATCAAAAAATAGTTTTAAAACTATGTGAAAACTCCTATAAAACTTAGTTTTGTAGGAGTTTTTTTGTTGATGGTTTCTTCATTCCAAAAAATGTGAATAATGTAATCTTTCTTAAAAATTTCGTAATCTTTTTACTTATTTTATGATTACATTTATCTTTTGTATTGATGTTTTTAATTATATTTTCTAACTTTTTTCAACCACTCAAATCCTATGGAAATTATTGATTATTATAAGGTTTTAGGACTTGATAAAACTGCTTCTGAAGAAGATATAAAGAAAACTTACCGCAAACTTGCACGCAAAATGCACCCAGATATCAACCCAAATGATAAAGATGCACAAAAGAAATTCCAACAAATAAATGAAGCTAATCAGGTTTTAAGCGACCCCGACAAGCGCAAAAAGTACGACAGATACGGCAAAGATTGGGAACATTCAGAGCAATTTGAGGCGCAACAAGCACAACAAAAAGCGCAACAACAAGCATACCAAAAAGCACGACAACAAAATCAATATAATAACAATAATCAGCCTTTTGGAGGTGATGAAAGTGATTTTTCTAGCTTTTTTGAGTCTATGTTTGCCAATGAAAACCGCACTAGACAAACGCAGCAAAAAGGGCAAGATTATAATGCAGAGATAAAACTTAATTTGATTGATGCAATGGAAACGCATAAGCAAACTATCACCGTCAATGGCAAAAATATCCGTATTACAATACCTGCAGGCATAGAAAATGAGCAAAAAATAAAACTTACAGGACACGGTGGTGCAGGCGCAAATAACGCTCTAGCAGGAGATTTATATATTACTTTTTCTATTGCAAATCACCCAGATTTTAAACGTGTGGGAAATGATTTGTTTGCAGTCATTGTCATTGATTTATATACGGCTATGCTTGGCGGAGAAACTATCTTAGAAACCCTAACAGGAAAAATAAAACTCAAAGTTGCGCCAGAAACACAACCAAATACTAAAATAAGGCTAAAAGGAAAAGGGTTTCCCATTTATAAAAAAGATAATGAAAACGGAGATTTGTATGTAACTTATGAGGTAAAACTACCCACCAACCTCACAGAAGCACAAAAAACGCTTTTTACAGAACTCGCCAAACTACAATAAGTAATAGAATTGGGAAAATAAAAAATAGGTGGTAATCACTTTTTATGTTGATGACATTTTATTTTAAAATAAATTGGTTTATATTTACAATTTATTTGCTTATAATCTGCTTTTTGAGGATTTAAGCCTACTATTTTCAAACACATTCCCAATGAATTCTACTTTAGTTTTTTCTGTTTTGGTGGCTTATTTTGGTATTTTGATACTGATTAGTTATTATACCTCTCGCAATGCTTCTACAGCATCTTTTTTTAATGGAAATAGGCAATCTCCTTGGTTTTTGGTAGCTTTTGGAATGATTGGTGCATCTTTATCTGGTGTTACTTTTATCTCTGTTCCTGGCAATGTTGCTAAAACACAATTCTCTTACTTTCAGTTGGTTATGGGATATATGGTGGGTTATTTTGTAATAGCTACTATTCTTATGCCACTTTATTACCGACTCAATTTGATTTCTATTTATACGTATCTCAAAGAGCGTTTTGGCTTTTGGACTTACAAAACTGGTGCGGGGTTTTTCTTGCTTTCTCGCACAATAGGAACAGCTTTTAGGCTTTTTTTGGCAGTTATTGCACTACAAATTGGGCTTTTTGATGCGTGGGGATTTCCGTTTTGGCTCACTACTGCTGTAAGTATTGCTCTTATTTGGGTTTATACCTTTCGTGGAGGTATAAAAACTATTGTTTGGACAGACACTTTTCAAACAACATTCTTACTACTTGCTTTATTATCAAGTATTTATTTGATAAAAACAGAACTTAATTTAGGCTTTTTAGAAATCTCTTCTACCATTTCAAATAGCAAATTTGGGCAAGTTTTCTTTTGGGACGACTGGCGTGGTGTGGATTTTTTCCCTAAGCAATTCTTATCAGGAATGTTCATTGCAATAGCTATGACTGGGCTTGACCAAGATATGATGCAAAAAAATCTTACTTGTAAATCTTTGCCTGAAGCACAAAAAAATATGTTTTGGTTTAGCCTTACTTTGCTTGTCGTAAACTGGATTTTTCTGTCTTTGGGCGCACTTTTGTACATATATGCGGAGCAAAAAGGCATCACTTTGCCAAAAGCAAGCGACAATGTTTATCCGCAACTTGCCTTCAATAATTTTGGTATTGTGGCAGGAATAGCATTTTTGCTGGGAATTACGGCAGCAACTTATGCTAGTTCTGATTCTGCGCTCACTTCTCTCACTACTTCTTTTTCCATTGATTTTTTAGACGTTTCTGATAAAAATGAAGAAGATAGCAAAAAGACTATCCGCTGGGTGCATTTGGGCTTTTCTGTCTTGCTTTTGATTATTATTGTTATTTTTAAAATTGCGAGAGATGCTTTTCCTGATACAAATGTAATTACTTTACTTTTCAAAGTTACAGGTTACACTTATGGTCCGCTTTTAGGGCTTTATGCTTTTGGTTTAGCCACAAAAAGGCGTGTAAATGATAAATTAGTACCGTTTTTGTGTCTGTTTTGTGTGCTTTTGAGTTGGGGAATAGATTTTTATTCTGGTGAGATAATCAAAGATTTCAAATTTGGCTCTACTATCCTTATTGTCAATGGTTTACTGAATTTTGGGGGTTTGTTTTTGATTTCTGAAAATACGGAATTAAAAGAAACTCTAGAAAAATTTAGAAAATAAATATTTCTTATTTTGAATTATGAATATTTATGTATAAATTTACATAAAATAATTCCTACAACTATTATGATAAAAAAAACCGTTCTCCAAAATCTCTCCAAAATCAACCTTAAAATAGCTTTTACGCTATTATTTTGCACTATATTCTCTTTGAGTTTTGCTCAAAAAAACAAAGAAAGTAAAGAAGAAAACAAAAATATGGCTACTGCTTTTGCCAAAACAAACCCAAAAGAGTTGTTTTTGCTCAAAGAAGTTACAGAAACTTTTACTTTTGAGAGAAGTTCTAAAAATGACTTTCCTAGCGTTGTGCAGGAAACCAAAGAAGTGATTTTAGGGCTAAAAGACGACCAAACGGCTAAACGCTCACTTTTTTATAATGACCAGATTGCTATTGTAGGAGAGGAAGTCCGCAAAGATGGAAAAGATGAGATGAGTTTGAACAGAACTTGTGGTAATTATAATTCTGAAGATATTTTTTATTCTGATGCTAAATTATGCATTTACAGCGTTTATTTAGAGAAAATTGGTAGTATGAGTACCTTTGAAAACAAAAAAGTTTTTGGTGATATTAAGTATTTTACAACTGAATATTTCCACGACCAGTTGTCTATTGCCAAAAAAACAATGATTTTTAAAGTTCCTGATTGGCTGGATTTGGAGCTAAAAGAAATCAATTTTAAAGGATTTGAAATTGAGAAAAAAGAAAGTTTTGATGCTAAAAAGAAACTCAAAATCTATGAGTTTATTATCAAAGATATTCCTGCTTTTGAAAAAGCACAATTTTCGTTGGGCGCATCACATACGTACCCTCACGTGCTTATATGGGCGAAAAGTTTCCTTAATAAAAATAATAAAAAGACGGTTTTATTGGAAACTATACAAGATTTGTACCGCTGGTACAAAGAAGTTGCAGACCAAATGCAAAATAAATCAGATGCTTTTGCACCAACCGTAAAGCAACTTACCAAAAATATTACTGATGACAAAGAACGCCTAAAAGCTATTTATTATTGGGTGCAAGACAACATTCGTTATATTGCTTTTGAAGACGGTATTGCGGCTTTTAAGCCTGCTAATGCACAAGATGTTTTTACGAAAAAGTACGGTGATTGTAAGGGAATGGCTAATTTGGTAAAGGAAATGCTGAAAGTGGCAGGTTTTGATGCCCGCCTTACGTGGATAGGTACGAGCCACGTGGCGTATGATTTTTCTGTGCCTTGCCTTGCAGTCAATAATCATATGATTTGTACCGTTTTGCTCAACAATAAACGCTACGTCATTGACCCAACAGAGAAATTTATTGCTTTTGAAGACTATGCAGAGCGTATTCAAGGAAGGCAAATTTTGATAGAAGACGGTGATAAATATATCTTAGAAACTGTCCCAGTGTTCAATAAAGAAAGAAATGCAACTATTTTGGAGGAGGAAATAAAACTTGTAGGAGAAGTTTTAGAAGGGAAAGGTAAGCAGATTTTGCAGGGAGAAAGCAAAACTGGTACACTCAATATGGTGAAGGCAACACCTGCAAATCTACAACAAAAAGCCCTGCGTAATATTGTAGATGATGGAAATAAAAACTTTGATTTAAAAGAATTTAAAACTACTAGTCTTGAAAACAGGGAAATTCCGTTGGAGTTGGAGTATAGTTTTGCACTGGCTAATCAAGTAACAACTTTTGAGGGTGAAATGTATGTTACACTGGATTTTCAACAGGAATTTAAGAACACAACAATAGAGGAAAAACGTCTTTCTGGGGTTAATTTCAATGAAAAAATGCTTAAAAAAGCAAAAATAACTTTTGAAATTCCTGCAGGCTACAAAGTCAAACAAATGCCTGAAAATATGGATGTAAAAACGCCAAATTTCGCCTTTACGCTTTCCTACAAACAAACTGGAAATACTATTATCTATGAAAAAGAAATAGCTATTCCTATAAAAGTTTTGACAAAAGAGCATTTTGTAGAATGGAATAATGCCATCAAAACACTCAAAAAAACTTACCAAACGCCTATTATTTTGGTAAAAAATTAATAATAATTGTGAATTTTAAATTTAACAAAAAAACAAAATGAAAAAAACTATTATTTTATCTTTATTACTATGTTTTAGTGCAAGTCTAGCATTTGCACAAGAAGAATTATCAAAAGCGGAACAAAAATTTAGAAAAAAAATATGGGGCGAGCCATCAGCGGCTTTTAGAGCTACAGAAACACCAGAAAAATATAAAAATGAATCTGCGGTTATTCTAGCCAAAACCTTTGAATATGAGTTTACAAAACTTTCTATGATGCAAACCCTGCGGGAAACAATGTTTTATCAAACAAGAATAAAACTTTTAGATGCAGCAGCAGTGAAAGAATATTCGGAAATTTCTTTTAATCCGTATGCTAGACCAAGTGATTATCACCAACTTTCAGAATACCGCATTGCTATTAAAATTGTCAAAGCGGATAAAAGAGAAATTGTGATTGATAACTCTGAAAAAGTAGCAATGGAGGTGCAAAATGACTACGCAAAAGCCAAGTCGTTTAAATTAGCTGTTCCAAACTTGGAAGTAGGAGATATTATTGATTATTTT
>JAYVHJ010000494.1:0-2193 GCA_043771315.1 Raineyaceae bacterium | reverse complement strand
CACAATTCACAATTTAAAATTCACAATTTAAAATGTTTGCATACATAAAAGGGAAACTCGTGAGCTTAGAAGCCACAAATGCCATTATTGAGGCAACTGGTGTAGGCTATGAAATGCGTATTTCTGTCAATACTTATACCAAAATTCAGACAAAAGTAGCAGAAAATACTGCTACAAATACAACAATAAAAGCAGATGGAAATGTGCAATTATTTACGTATTTGCAGGTGCTTGAAAATGCTCATAATTTATTTGGATTTGCCGAAATTTCTGAAAAAAGACTATTTTTAGACTTGATTAGCGTATCTGGAATAGGTCCAAATACAGCAATTATTATGCTTTCTTCACTTTCTCCTGCAGAAATTCAGCGTGCTATTGCAAGTGAAGACGTGAAAACCGTTCAGAGTATCAAGGGGATTGGTGCAAAAACTGCTCAACGTGCCATTTTGGAGCTAAAAGACAAAATGAAAAAATACGGAATTCCTGATGAAAACGGCAAAACAAGCAATGCCCCAAGTTACCGTTCTAACAAAGATGAAGCACTTAATGCCTTGCTTACATTGGGTTTTGTGAAAGCTGTCGCAGAGAAAAATATAGAAATGGTACTAAAATTGCGTGGAAACGACCTTTCTGTAGAAAATATCATCAAAGAAACACTAAAAATGTGATTTTGAATTTTGAATTATAAATTAGGAATTGTGAATGAAATACAAAATATTTTATTTCTAATTCCTAATTTATAATTCCTAATTATTTTGCAAAATGTTCTTTTAAGAGTGCGTATTTTTGATTTTCAGTCATTTTGTCGCTTGTTGCGGTTTCAATTTTGATTTTGTCAAAATGATGATTTTCTTTCAAAATGTTATGAAGTTCATTTTTTGCGCTGGTTGGTCCAAAAAGAAACACTTCATCATAATTTTTAATAACTTCGCTAAGTTCTTTGTAAAATTCTGCCTGCAAATGTTGTTCTTTGTTGTGCATTAGTTGCTCACTTTTGCCCAAACTTTCTCCTTTTTCTTCATTTGTAAACTTAGCATCTAGTATTTGAGTTTCCATTTTTTCAGTTGAAAACTCTATTATATGAGCGTTTGAATGATCCATCCAAATGCCTAATCTTTTCTTTGCAGTTGTCATTTTTTGTATGATTTAGGTTAAAATAATCACACAAATTTATGTAGATTTATTGTCAATATTGTTGCAAATTTTTTTAAAAAATTTGCATTTTTCACAGTTTCACAAAATCAAAAAAGCCTTTCCAAAACTTTGTTTGAAAAGACTTTTAAAAACGTAATTCGTAATTGATAATTCGTAATTGAACAAAAAACTATGCTTTTGCTTTTTTTGCTGCTGCTTTTACTTCTGCAACGGCATCTTTGATGTCGTCTTTACCTGCATCTAGTTTGTCTTCAATTACTTCTACAGCCTCAGAAATAGCTTCTTTTGTACCTTCAAAAGCTGTTCCAAAAGCATCTTTCATTTTTGAAGCTGCTTCTTTTGCAGTTGCAGTTACGTCACCTTCCAAAGTTTCTAATCTTTTCAAAACTTCTTTAAAATCACCTTCAGAGATAAATTTGAAGTTAGCAACTACTTTTTCTATCAAAGATTTTAGTTGAGATTCAAATTCGTCACGTTTGCTTTCTGTGTTTTTCAAGAATTCTTCTACCATTTTCTTACCTTCGTCAGTAGATAACTTGCTATCTTCTACCATTTTATCAACAGAAGATTTCAAAGTTTCTGCTGTAAGTGACACTAGACCAACGCCTGTGTAAATGAATTTTTTAAATAAATCTTGCATTT
Source organism: Raineyaceae bacterium (assembly GCA_043771315.1). Classification (GTDB taxonomy): domain Bacteria; phylum Bacteroidota; class Bacteroidia; order Cytophagales; family Thermonemataceae; genus JANYGM01. The sequence goes on along the minus strand of JAYVHJ010000494.1, from coordinate 396 downwards.
TCTTAAATATTTATTGTGAAATTATTGGAAATTTTTTCTTATGAAAATTACATTTTTGATTATCTCTTTTGATTATTTTTGAAGTAATTTTCTAACTGATGCAAAGATAATACAGCTAAAAACCATTTGCAATTTTTTTGTACTATTTTTTTGTCTTTTTTTACCAATTATTGCAAAAACTCTATTTTTCAAATTTCAAATTGTACTTTTCCAAGATTCAAAATGATGTTTTTTCTATTATCATACATTTTATACTTCACGCCTAATTTTTATGTTTGGAAAACAAGAAAATTTTAATTAGCTTGTGTTTTTTGTGCTATAATCTGTAATGATTTACAACTTGCAATTAAACTTTTTTAATGGAAAATACGCAATTATCAGACAAAAAGACAATTA
>JAYVHJ010000493.1:0-7279 GCA_043771315.1 Raineyaceae bacterium | reverse complement strand
TTTTGTCCAAATATTCTAGTTGATAATCTTTAATACCACAACTTATAGCTACATAATCAGCATTTGGAGAGTTCATTATGTTTGCAAGTTCTTCTATTTTATAGAATTTGTGCAAACAAGTGAGCATTTTATACTTTGCAAAAGCCTCTGCCATAGCAATAGTACCAACAGTATCCATATTTGCTGCCATAATAGGAATACCTTCCCAATGTGCGCCAGAATGTTTGAAACTGAATTTTCTATGAATATCCACCTCTTTACGAGAGCCAAGCGTAGAGCGTTTTGGGCGGAAAAGGACATCTTTGTAATCTAATTTAATTTCGTTTTCTATGCGCATTGCAGGAGATTTTTAAATATTTTGGTGATAATTTTTTGATGAAATATTGAATTTTCCACAAAAATAACATTATTTTGAACATTATCTGAAGATTGTTTAAGGATTATTTTAGTTTCTTTCTCAAATTAAAAAAATATTTTCCAAAAAATTTGATTATCAAAATTAAGTTCGTATATTTGCACTCCAATATGAAAATTCATAAGAGATAATATAAAATAGCATAAGAAATAATAAATACCAACAACAATGGCAAATCATAAATCTGCAATAAAAAGAATTAGGTCTAACGAAGCTAAAAGACTAAGAAACCGCTTCTACCTTAAAACTACACGTACTTTTGAAAGAAAAGTAAAAGATAGCACTAACAAAGTGGAAGCTACAGACTTACTAAGAAAAGTAACTGCAATGCTTGACAAATTGGCTAAAAAGAACATTATTCACGCCAACAAAGCAGCTAACCATAAATCTAAACTTGCTAAATACGTAAACCGTCTAGCAGCATAGTTTTAGTTATTATTGCAATAACAATATAAAAGCTCATCTAATTATTTTTAGGTGAGCTTTATTTGTGTGATTTAGATTTTAAAAAGAGATTATGGTCTGTACCGTAGAGTAACGAAGGTCTAACTATAATCTCTTTTTAAAATAGAATTGCTTTTTTTGCTATTGGTCAGCCTATTTCTACAGTACAAACCAATAATAAAAAACAAAAAACAAAAAAAGATTATAAATATTTTGAGAAATTGTAGCATTTTTCATATTTTTATGGAAAATTATAGACAATTGCAAATTACGAATTATCAATTACGAGTATTTTAACGTAATTCGTAATTGTTAATTCGTAATTGTTAGTTTCTAATTCTAACAACCCAATATAGACAACAATACCCAAAATGAGACAAATCCAATTCAGAGAAGCCCTAAGAGAAGCTATGAACGAAGAAATGCGCAGAGATGCAAGCGTTTTTTTGATGGGAGAAGAAGTAGCAGAATATGACGGTGCGTACAAAGTCAGTCAAGGAATGTTAGCAGAATTTGGTGCAAGACGCATCATTGACACGCCCATTGCAGAGCTTGGCTTTGCGGGTATTTCTGTGGGCGCAGCTATGAACGGTTTGCGTCCTATTGTAGAGTTTATGACCTTCAATTTTTCTCTTGTGGCTATTGACCAAGTGATAAATTCTGCCGCAAAAATGATGTCTATGTCTGGTGGGCAGTATTCTTGCCCAATGGTTTTTAGAGGTCCTACAGGTAGCGCAGGTATGCTAAGTTCTCAACATTCACAAAATTTTGAAAGTTGGTATGCCAATACGCCAGGGCTTAAAGTAGTAGTTCCCTCTAATCCGTATGATGCAAAAGGTTTGCTAAAAACGTCTATTAGAGATAATGATACTGTTATTTTTATGGAATCAGAATCAATGTATGGCGACAAAGGAGATGTGCCAGAAGAAGAATACCTTATCCCAATTGGTGTGGCAGACATCAAGCGTGCAGGTACAGATGTTACGTTGGTTTCTTTTGGGAAAATGATGAAAGTAGCTTATCAAGCCGCAGACGAGCTTGCAAAAGATAATATCAGCGTTGAAGTCATTGATTTGCGTTCTGTGCGTCCTATTGATTATTTGACTGTGGTTAATTCTGTGAAAAAGACAAACCGTTTGGTGGTTTTGGAAGAAGCTTGGCCTCTTGCTGCTATTTCATCAGAAATAACTTACCATATTCAAAGAAATGCCTTTGATTACCTTGATGCGCCAGTTATTCGTGTAAATAATATGGATTTGCCTTTGCCTTATGCGCCAACACTTATAGATGTGATTTTGCCAAACGTAAAACGCACTGTTGTCGCTATAAAAGAAGTTATTTATAGAAAGTAAATTTATTTTGCTAATAAATAGTCAAAACCTTCAAGGTCTTTTAGATTTTGAAGGTTTTGGCTATTTGGAAAATACAGAAAATAAGCTGGTACTATAAATACCACACAAAAATTCAATTTTCTTGGAAATAAAAAATTTGAAAAATAACCAAAATAATGCTGTAAATACAAAGATAATCCTTCATATACCAGCGTGTCCAATTACGAATTACGAATTATCAATTACGTTTTTTGATTTTTAGGAGATTTTTCTTATCTTGCTAGCAATAATATTATATTTTATTTTAGCAAAAAAATACAGAAAATAAACAAATATCATAGTGGAATTTGAAAAACAAAATATTGAGTGGAAAGAATCTTGGCGAGATGAGTATTTGGCTTGGATTTGTGGCTATGCCAATGCACAAGGTGGTATTTTGTATATAGGAAAAAATGATAACGGTAAAATTGTAGGTATAAATGATGCTAAAAAACTACTAGAAAACTTGCCTAATACTATTTCTAATGTATTGGGTATTACTGTTGATGTAAATTTGCTTTCAGAAAATGGATTAAATTATATAGAAATTATTGTTGAATCTTATACAAATCCAATTAGTTTTAAAGGTGAATATCACTATCGTACAGGAAGTACAAAACAAATTTTGAAAGGAGCAACACTTAATAAATTTTTGTTAGAAAGAAATGGACAAAAATGGGATTCTGTAACTTTACCTTCTATAAAAGTTATAGATTTAGAAACTTCTTCATTTGATTATTTTAGAAAAAATGCTATCCCCAGTCGTATTTCTCAAATATCAGAGGATAATAATGACATTTTAGAAAATCTTTATCTTTGGGATAATTCTCTTCTAAAAAGAGCTGCAGTATTATTATTTCATCAAACACCAGAAAAATATATTACTGGTGCATATATTAAAATTGGTTTCTTTCGTTCAGATGAAGATTTAGCATTTCAAGATGAAATAAAAGGTTCTTTGTTCACTCAAATAGAAAAAACTATTGACTTGCTGGAAACAAAATATTTCCAAGCAGCAATAAGTTACCAAAAATTAAAGAGAATAGAAACTTATCCATATCCTATAAAAGCACTAAGAGAGGCATTATTAAATGCTATTACACACAAAGATTATTCTACAGGTAACCCAATTCAAATTAGTGTATATGAAAATAAACTACAAATTTGGAATGATGGGCAAATTCCTATTGAATGGACGTTAGAAAAGTTTTTGGGAAAACATCCCTCAAAAGCACCCAATCCAGCCATTGCAAATACTTTTTTTAGAGTAGGGCTTATTGAGGCGTGGGGCAGAGGTATTCCTTTGATTATGTCAGAATTTGCTAAAAATGGTTTTCCAAAACCTGTTTTTAATTTTGATTTTGAAGGACTCACTGTTATATTTGATACAAAAGAGATTACTATTGAAAAGGAAACGAGAGAATACAATACTAATTCCAAAATGTTTCAATTTTCACAAGAAGCTCTAGATAGGCTTTATAAAGCATTTGAGACTCTACTAACGCCAAAAGAATATACTTTGACAGAAAAACAAATTAGTGATTTTATATTACTTGCCAAACAATTAGAATTAAAGTCTTTAAAAATAGTTACTAATTTATATGAAAAACTACGTCCTATTAAAAGGCAAGAAATAATGAATGGAATTGCGTTGAGTAATCAAACAAAAAATATAAAACGTTACTTAGAACCACTATTAAATCAACAAATAGTACGTATTATAATTAAAGATAAGCCTAATAGTGTATTGCAAACCTATGAAATTACTAATAAGGGTAAAAAATTTGCATATTTTCTAAATGAAGCACTCCAATACAATAATGACAAATTGACGACTTAGTTACTTACTTAGTTACTTACTTAGTTACTTACTTAGTTACTTTGTATTTTTAATAAACGAACAAATAATGAACGAGGATATACTTTTGGAGGTAAAAAACCTCACCGTAGAATTTACTGCTAACAAAAAAATCACGCAAGCAGTCAAAAATATTAGCTTTACTATAAAAAAAGGTGAGTCTATTGGGATTGTAGGTGAGTCTGGGTCGGGCAAATCTGTTACTTCATTGGCAATTATGCGCCTGATACAACAGCCCGCAGGCAAAATTACGTCTGGTGAAATATGGTTTAACTCTCCTACATTAGGCGCAGTTAATTTGCTAGAACTCACCAAGCAACAAATGCAAAGCGACATAAGAGGCAATGAAATAGCTATGATTTTTCAAGAGCCTATGACTTCCCTAAACCCTGTCTATACTTGCGGAAACCAAGTAATGGAGGCTATATTGCTTCATCAAAACGTAAGTAAAGCAGAAGCCCGCAAACGTGCTATTGCTACTTTTGAAAAAGTGCATCTCCCTCTTCCTGAAACTTTCCTGAATTGCTATCCTCACGAGCTTTCTGGTGGACAAAAACAGCGTGTAATGATTGCTATGGCACTTGCTTGCAACCCTGTTTTGCTCATTGCTGATGAGCCAACCACCGCCTTAGATGTAACTGTACAAGCGGCTATTTTAGATATTTTAGAGGAATTGAGAGAAAAAGATGGCGTTTCTTTTATGTTTATTACCCACGACTTGGGCGTAGTGGCAGAGGTTTCTGACCGTGTAATGGTGATGTATAAAGGAAATATTGTAGAAAAAAATGATGTTTGGGACATTTTCAACAGTCCCCAACAGCCTTATACAAAAGGGCTTTTGGCGTGCAGACCACGCTTAGATTTTAAGATGAAAGTTTTGCCTACCGTTAGTGATTTTATGAAAACTGATGATGAGGGTAATATGATAGAGATAAAACGCTATGTATCTGTAGGTGAAGCACTTATGCTTAATTTGGAAACTGATGACGAAATAGAAGACCGCAAAAGAGAACTTACAATGAAAAAGCCTGTGCTTGTGGTAGAGCATCTTTGTAAGCATTTTCCTATTAAAAAACCTTTTTTCAGCAGAAAGCCACAAGAATATATTAAGGCAGTTGATGATGTGAGTTTTAATGTTTATCCAGGTGAAACGTTGGGGCTTGTGGGTGAGTCTGGGTGTGGCAAAACTACACTTGGAAGGCTGATTTTGAGGCTTTTAGAACCTACTTCTGGGAATATTTTTTATGAAGGAGAGGATATTTTACAAATGAAAAATAGAGAAATGCAACTTTTAAGAAAAGATATGCAAATTATTTTTCAAGACCCATATTCTTCCCTAAATCCACGCCTAACCATTGGAAATGCCATTATGGAGCCTATGGAACTCTTTGGCATTGGACGAAATAAGCAAGAACGCAAAGATATGATTGTCAATTTGTTAGAAAAAGTAAGTTTAGGTTCAGAGCATTTTAACCGCTATCCTCACGAGTTTTCTGGGGGGCAACGTCAGCGTATTTGCATTGCACGTGCTTTGAGTGTTAATCCTAAATTTATTATTTGTGATGAATCTGTTTCTGCTTTAGATGTGTCTGTGCAGGCGCAAGTGCTTAATTTGCTCAATGATTTGAAAGAGGAATTTCATTTTACAAATATTTTTATCTCCCACGACTTGTCGGTTATCAAGTTTTTGGCTGATAGAATGATAGTAATGAACAAAGGAAAAATAGAAGAATTTGGTTTTTCTGAAGATATTTATGCAAATCCCAGCTCTGAATATACCAAAAATCTTATCAAAGCTATTCCAAAGGGAGAATTAGACGACATTCACCGCAACCAACTACGTAGGAAAGAAGCGGCTGCAATGAGGTAGTAGAAGGTACGAAGTATTAAGATTATGTTATGACAAAAGCCACTCAAATTTGAGTGGCTTTTACTGTTTAATAATTTGATTATCAATAACTTACTCATAAAGAAATTTCTTCAATATTTTTAAATAATTGTGTGTGGATTTTTTTAAAAATATTGCCAGCTATTGGTTTAATAGGCAGTAGAGATTTGAAGGTGATATCTTCCTCAATAATAGTAAATTCATCAGGAAATTCTGTATCTGGTTTTATCCTAATAGTTATTTCAATTTTGGTAAATTTCATTACTACGGCACGCATAATGACCTGATTTTCAATAGAATTGCTTTCTACTGAAATTGGATAAGTAAATGAAAAAGAAAGAAAACCCAATTTCAAAGTTTCGTAAACCAAATAATTGTTAGTATTGGTTTGTACTATTTTGGTTATTACTGGATGAACAGACGCAAATTTTTGCATATCTGTCAAGTAATCAAAGACAATGTCTTTTGTTTTCTTTATTCTAAATGAAAGTTGCATTGGAAATATAAATTTTGTGGTTTTGATAATAACAAGGTGCTTGTAAGGTATATTCTATTTCCATATTTCGTCTAATTCTATTTTTACAGTTTTGCCTTCTGTAGCTTGTTTTCTGCTTTTTTGTATTTTAGCAACAAAATCAGGATTGTAAGGTGATTCTTGGGCTACTTCAAATTTAATTTTTAATGCTTCAAAAAAAGCCGTAATTATGTTTAGCTCCTTGGCATCTATTGGGTGAGCAATAAGTATATTTTGTGTTTTCATTATTCTTATTTTAAATTATTATGGATTTTATATCAAAAATTCTCTTTCTTATTTTGTGGTAATTAAGAAATCACTTCAATAGTTTTGGTATTGTTTGTTTGGTTGATTTTCTCTTCAATTTCCCACATACGTTTGCGTAATGTGGTTATCCAACCGCCCATAAGTATCCACGCTATCACGCTGGGATAGAAAACTGGGCGCATTTGTGCTGCCAAATCATAGACATTAAAACCAGGATTTCCACCGTTTCCTGGGTGCATAGAATCCACCAAACGAGGCAAAACGTAAATAAGCGGAATATACGTAAAAAACGCCAAAATATTATAAATAGCGGCAACTGTTGCGCTACGTTCCTTGTCTTCCATAGCACTTTTTAGGACAAAAAACGCCAAATAAATCAGCATTGCAATAGCTGCGCCTGTTTGTTTTGGGTCTCCGTGCCAGTATGCGCCCCACGTAAATCTTGCCCAAATAGCTCCTGTAATCAGTCCTAGCGCACCAAAAATCATAGAAACTTCTGTAGCGGCAGTCATCAGAAAATTAT
>JAYVHJ010000492.1:0-12398 GCA_043771315.1 Raineyaceae bacterium | reverse complement strand
AATATTTTGAAGAAGCAGGTACTATGAATATTATTTTTCGTAAAGGAAATACTATTTTTACTCCAGAACTAGGCGACAGTGTGCTAAATGGTGTTACTCGTGCAAGCGTGTTACAACTTGCCAGAGATTGGGGCTATATTGTAGAGGAGCGTAAAGTTTCTGTGGAGGAAGTAGAGAAATATATCCAAAACAAGGAATTAGATGAGGTTTTTGGTGCAGGAACAGCCGCAACTATTGCCCATATTGTGGTGATGAACATCAATGGAACTGATTATGCTTTGCCAGCACCAGACACACGAGAATTTTCTATACGAGTTTTGGAAGAACTAAACGAACTAAAGCACGGCAGAATAGCTGATACAAGAGGTTGGATAATGAAAATATAATTAAATCTAACTTTAAAAAGCCTTTCAAAATTACTTTTGAAAGGCTTTTTTGGTTTTGGAATAACCCATATTAGAAATGCCTAAAAGCACATTTTGTTGTAAGAAGGAAACTTCTGACAACATAGGAACTATAAATCACTAAAAATGAGAAAAATTTATATAACAATTGAAATAAATAACTTAGATGTTGCATTTGATTACTTAACTAATGTAGAAAGAATTGGTATAAGCATTGCTTATACCAAATATCACTTTGATATACTCAAAGATAAAGAAGAAAAAAGACTAGATTATTTAGCTGAAGAGTTAGCTGCTATGCGTGGTGATGTATTGGTTGATTATGCTTGTTACAGATTAGAAGAGATAATTTATCTAAAAAAGGGATTAGATAAATATAACTTGGGAATAGATACTATTTTTATACCTTCAATAGAACGAATGGAAATAAAAAAAATAGAAGACAAGAATAATCTTATTTTACATGGTCATTGGGTAGGTTATTCTATGCGAGATGTTGATAATACTTTTGATAGTTTAAAGAAACTATTTGCAGAAATTAAAGGCTATTTTTTAGGTAGTGCTATTCAAGTTATAGAAGTGTAGTAAACAGGCGTAGTTTGTTTTTTGTGACAAGTGGCGTAAATAAGCGTACATACTAGAGCTTTTAGTTTGGAGCATATCTTCCTGTGTTGTCAGAAGTTTCCTTCTGACAACAAAATGTGTTTTTAGGCATTTCTAATATGGGTGCTTATTTTTTATTTCGTAGCAATATAAAAGAAATCCAAACAGTTTTCTACTTCATTTCCCAACAAATAATCTTTATCAGTTATTTCTGCTGCAATACCGCTTGCTTGTGCAAGTTTTTTGCGGTTAAAACGGTTCAAAATATCATAAGGAATAGCTAAAATTTGTCTTGGAAGATGTTTTTCCAAATTAAAAATATCTAGTTTTTTATATTTAGCAACAGCCTTGCGGTTTTGTTCGTGGTAGGTCATCACTTTTTCACTTCCAGAAATACCTTTGGTTTCTACACTCTCAAAACTTTCCAAAACAAGGTTTTTGAGTTCTGTAGCAGTATATTCTCGTGTATGCCAAGGATTACGAGTAAGAGAAAGTTTGATATTTGGGGTTGTAATAATGGCTTTCCCACCTTTTTTGAGAACTCTATGTATCTCTTTCAAAAAAAGTTTATCATCTTCAATATGCTCAATTACTTGAAATGTAACTACAAAATCAAAGAAATTATCAGGCAAATTAGTGAGAGGAGGAATATTTTGACTAATAAATTTCCCTTTTGGGAATTTGCTAGTCAAATCTGCAATAAGTGCCTCATTTTTGTCAATAGCGGTATATTGTGCTGATTTCTCTAACAAAATAGACAAACCACGCCCCACACCACAACCAATTTCTAGCAAATTCCCACCTACAAACTCTCCTGCGTGTACGTAGGCACTAAAAAGCCTTTGATGAATAGGATTATCAGATAAAATTTCGCTAGAAGTGATTTCAGTCGTACTAAACATTGTTTTGAGTTGTGAGTTGTGAATTTTGAGTTGTGAGTTAAATACATTGTATTTCAACTCATAATTATTTAACGCCTGTAATTTGCTTTACAGTTTCATAAGTGTTTGTTTTTGCCATAAAAAATTTGCGTTCTTTCCAAGAAACGGCTAATTTTTTCTTTTTTAGTGCTTTTGCTTGTCCTAAAATAGCTTTTTCACCTTCAAAACTCTCCAAAATAACAAATTTTTGCTTTTCAACGCCAACTTCTAGCACCAAATAAGTATAATTTTTTGTTTCCATTTTAGCAAAAACACCTTCAGTTGTTTGTATTGGATCTGCTATTTGTTTGGTAACGCTTGAATTTGGGCTACTTTTGCTTGCGACCTCCACAAATGCAGGGCAATCTTTCATTAGTTTTAGGGCAACATCTTGTCCCATTTTTTCAGAGGCTTTTGGGTCGCCACTCATCATATCAGGATATTTTTCCATCATATCTGCCATATTCATCATAAAGCCTTCAGTCATACAAGTATTGAGCAAGTCGTCACTATTTTTGTCTGTTTTATTTTTATTAAGACAATCACAAACGGCTTTTGTAACCTTATCAAGCGCATCAATTTTGACATCTGTTTTTGGTTCTACTTTTGTTTGTGCTTGCGTGTTATAGCCTAGAAGGCACAAAAAGAGGATTAAAATATTTTTTTTCATTTAATTTTTATGTAAAATAATTTCACAAATATAAGTATTTTTTAGGGGAAATAAAAATTGTCTTTAAAAAGTCCCCCTACTTTCTAAGGAGGGGTTAGGGGTGATTTAAAGTTTTGCAAGTACATTCCTAATGGCTTGAGATTTTAGCAAACATTCTTCATATTCTTGTTGTGGGTCTGCCTCTGCGGTTATTGCGCTACCAACCTGAAAGCTAAGATATTGATTTTGAGCATTATACAAAATAGACCTTATCATTACATTAAAATCAAAATCACCATTAGGCATAATGTAGCCAAGCGCACCAGAATACAAACCACGTTTAGTAATTTCTTCATTTTCAATGATTTGCATAGCTTTTATTTTGGGCGCACCTGTCATACTTCCCATAGGAAAAGCATTTTGAATCATTTTTGTGAAATCCTTTTTATTCACTTCATTATCAGCAACTTGTGCGGAAACCGTTGAGATAAGTTGATGTAATTGTTTGAACGTATAAAGTCCTAAAAGCTCGTCCACGCAAACTGTGCCTATTTTTGCGCTACGAGCAAGGTCGTTGCGCACCAAATCCACAATCATAATATTTTCAGAGCGTTCTTTTGGGTTATTGAGTAGATTTTGTTTGATAATTTCATCTTCTTGTGGTGTATTTCCACGTTTTGCCGTACCTTTTATGGGCTGTGAGATGATTTTATTAGCTATTTTCTTCAAAAAACGTTCTGGCGAGGCACAAATAACATAATTATCATTTATTTTCTGATAAGCAGAAAATGGCATTGGAGAAAGTTCATTTAACAAAAAATAGGCTTCTAATGGATTTAAAGCTACATTTTCTGCAAAAAATTCCATACAAAAATTTACTTCATAAATATCACCTTTAAAAATATGTTCTTTTAATTTTTGGATAGTTTCAATGTAGCTTTCTTGCGTTATGCGTGCCTGAATGTTGATATTGGAAGGATTTGATAACGTTTTTTGCTGATTTTTTTGATAAAAATCTTGATAATACTTCTCAATTTCTTCCAAAAGATTTTCTTTACTAATATTATGTGTTGTAATTAGTTCAAAATCAGTATTTTTATTGCTATTTTCATCAAAAACCAATAAATATTCTGGTTCATAAAAATAAATATCAGCAAAATTTAAGGCATCAAAATTATTACTTTCTAATTTTTCTAATTCATTTTTCAAATCATAAGAAAAATAACCAAAAAGCCAATTTTGGTTATTGTCGTAATGTTTTTGGAGTTGTTGAAAAGAATTATTTTGTAGATTATTTTCTGCAATTTTAGTAAAATTTACTATTTTTTTTGCACCAATAGCAAGCAATTTTTTGAATGGTTTTTGCGGATAAGTATCTCCAAAATCATTGGGATTTAGATAGGTACAATGAGAAAAACTATTTGCCCAAAACAATATTTTTTTGAGGTGTGAGGTGTGAAGTGTGAGATGTGAGGTATTTTTTATAGTAGTTTTTGTCATTATTTTTATCAATTGTATTTTATCTCACACTTCACACCTTGTACTTTATCTCAAAATCACAAAAAAACATTTCAAATTTGAGTTATACTTCATTTCTCTAAACGGATATGCTACCAAATCATCATAATCATTTATTGTAATAAGATTATTCACAGAAAGTGCATTATTGCCATTATCAGCGTTGTAGAGCCAAAAAGGTTTGCTTGGGTGAACCATCAAAAATGTGTTTCCACCCCAATTATCTGTTCTATCTTTTGCATTGTGGGCGTGATAAAGAACTTTTGTATTAGGCAAAATAGTAGGGATATAATAATATTTTTTTGCATACATATCAATTTTTATCCAGCCATAAGTATGAAAATTACTTGCTTTTGTGCTATCTATTTTGATGCTATTATTGGTTTGGTAAGCATAAGTTACAAAAATTTGTTTTCCTGTACGGTTTTCAAGACATACGCAAGTGCTATCAGGTGTTGTAGGTATAATTTTTAGCGTATCTTTTTGTGCAAAAGCAGTAAAAGAAACCAATAAAAAAGTTAATAGAAGTAATGTTTTTGACATAATTTAAGGTATTTTTGATTGTTAAAAACAAAGATAAAAATAATTTACAATATAAACAAATGGTTTTTTGCTAATGTCCCACTTGTTATAAAGAAAGTAGGACTATTAACAAATTTTGTGAGCGCAAATTACAAAAATATTGCTTGTGGCATATTTTCCAGTATCTAGGTTTTTACAGCCAGATTTACGTTTGGTAGTTGACCCTATAAAGTCGTTAATGGAAGATTTTAGAAACATCATTAAAAACATTGATATTTTCAAGATTTGGGCTTAATTTCTCTTACTGTGTGATTGATAAGGTACATTGTGTTTCTGAATGAGGCATTATTTCCATTCTAACTATTTAATGTGAGGCAAGAAGCCAAAGTCTAATACAATAAAAGCCTTTCCAAAGTTTGGAAAGGCTTTTTCTGTTTTGGAATAAACCATATTAGAAATGCTTAAAAGCACATTTTGTTTTCAGAAGGAAACTTTTAACAATACAGAAATAAAATACTTTTGCCCCACTTTCGCCAAGTCTAAGTTAGTGGCTGTTTTTCATTTAACAGGATAATTCAAATATTCATTTTTTATTGTTTGTAAACATTTTTCCATTGTTTCTATTACAAATTGTCTATCAACAACAACAGAAAATAATTTCCCTATTCTATCTGTTGGGCAGGGATCTCTCCAACCTTCCCACAAAAATTTTATTTTTCCATTTAATTCTGTCATAGTAATTAAAAATGCGTCTGTTGTTTCGTCTATTGAAATATGGCAGTTACTCCATACGCTATTGTCTAAAACGGGTAAATGTACGAATTCTAATTCGTAGTCATCTTCAAGTTGGTTTGCTTTCCAAATTAACTCAAATAATTCTCTATCAGTTCTACCATTAAATTCTGGATGACAAATTGAGTTAAAATTATTTTTTATTTGCTCTTTTAAAAATTTCAATGAATATGTCCAAGCGTTTAGGTAGCAAACTTCTTCTTTATCCCCAATAATTTGTCCACCCAAAACTAAGTGGCAATATGCAAAAAAATACTTTTTACGTTTGTCTGTGTATCCTGATATATACCTTATTGCAAAAGTGTCTTCATTCCCAAAATATATTTCGTTTTCTGTATTCATAAAATAGCCCCTAACTTGTTAATATACTCAACTGCGTACATTCATTACAAACATAATGAAAGTATTTTTATTCTCCAAATAAAATATAATTTATTAAAAATTAGCATAAAAACCCTTTATCAGCAATAAAAACAATGAAAAAACATACTACTATTATTTCATAGTATCCAACAGTTTTTTTATTTTTTAAGACTTTTCTTGCTTATGTGTGTATAAAGTGATGTCGTTGTGTTCTAACAATTCTTATTGTTAGTGGTGTAATTTGCATTTAATTCAAAAGAAATTTTGCTATTCATAGAATTTTATTTAATTTTCCTACAAATAAATAAAACCTTACGAATATGAGCAAATATAATCTTTGTGCCAACGGACATTATTACGAAAATACTCTCCAAAAATGCCCTTATTGCCCTGATGCAGGACAAACAGATTTTAATAAAACGCAAATCATTCAGAATATTCCCAATAATGATGATAAAACGCAACTTATTGAAAATCAAAACATCAACCCAAACGTAAAGCAAGATTTTAATAAAACTGCTATTTTCTCTGGAAATATTGAACAAAATCAGCAAAATATTACACCAAATAATATTAATACAACTGGTAGAAAACTCGTTGGTTGGTTGGTTTCGTTTACTATTGATGCGCTTGGCGTAGATTTTAAGTTGCGTGAAGGTAGAAATATTATTGGTTCTGATGCTGGTTGTGATATTGTGGTGCAAGATGGGCAAATCTCGGGCAAACATCTCACTATTTTGTACCGTATGGGTGAGTTCAAATTTAAAGACGAACTTTCTACAAATGGTACATTCATCAACGAGGTTTTTACAGAAGATGGCAACCTGCAAGATGGCGACAATATTCGTATTGGGAATACCGTTTTTAAACTTAAAAGTGCAAATTAAATACTTTTTACTGTCGCTTGCCTCTTGTCAAGTGAAAATACATTTATAAACAAAAATCTCTTTATGAAACAAATAGTATCAATGCTAATAATAGCTATCTGCTTGATTAGTAATAAAATAAGTTTTGCACAAAACGTGGATACAGACTCAAAAAATTATCCAAACATCAAACTAAAAGTACAATCTGACAAAAAACTCACATCAGAAAATACCAAAGTTTTACAATCAAACAAGGAAATTTCTATTCAAATCACTAACGCTGGCGCAAATAGTGGTGGAACTTCTGGCGGAAATGCAGAAAAACAACCTTCAAAAGCTAAAAAAGCAGTTTTTTTGTTGATAGAAACTTCTGGAATGACTGAAACGAAAGTTGTCAATAATTTTAAAAATGGTTTGGCTGATTTTATCAAAAATGCGCCTGACAATGTTGTTTTTAATGCCGCTTCTTTTTGGAAAACTGATGCTGATAGCAAAATTTTGAATACAATGAGTGCAGAATTTACGTCAAATAAAAATGCCTTAATAGAGGAAATCAACAGACGAGTAAAAGCAGTAAGCGACAAAAACTATGTTTCTGATGTAAATAAGGCTATTTATGAAGCAATAGAATACCTTAATAAAAACAGTGATGCCACAGAAAAACAACTTATTGTACTTACAGTGGGAATGAATAACAGCAATTCTACGTTTAAAATTGAGGATTGTATAGAAAAGGCTAATAAAGCTGATATGCAAGTTTTTTCAGTTGTGCATAAAACTTGGAACGCATATAGCGCAGATAATTTTCAGAAACTTGCCGACAAAACCAACGCAGAAACAAATATTGTTAATTCTGCTGACGAAATTGCCAATATTTTGGGAGAATATGTAGGAAAAAACACTACAAATAATGATAATAATACCAATAATTCTGACAAAAATAATAGTGGAAATTATGAAATAAGTTTCGTTATTCCTGATACTACAACAAAAAATAGTGATTTGCGTTCTAATGATTTGGTATTGAGCATTGATGGCAAAACGCAACCGCTTGCCATCACAAAACCTGCTAATACTACTGGACACACAGAAAATAATAGTAGTGATGCAAATGCTGACAAACCAAAAAATGATAATACTTTGTATTTTATTATTGGTGGAGTGGTGCTTTTAGCTGGGCTGGGCTTTTTCTTTTATCAGAAAACGCAAAAAGAAAAAATGGCACAAGATGCTAAAAATCAAGAAGATATGAATCTTCAAAAACAACAAATGGAGCAACAAAAACAAAAATTAGAGCAAGAAAAGCAACAAATACAACAAGAACTCCAAACGCAACAACAAGAAAAACAAAAATTGCAACAACAAATAGACCAAAATAATCTTCCAAAAGAAGCCGCAAAATTTGACCCAAAGAAAACTTTTATTGGCACAGGAGGCGGCACACCTACTATTTCTGTGGCTGGGCAAGGTTTTAGCCAAAATTTTATGTTGCATAAAACACCTATGACCGCAGGACGCAAAGAAGGCAATGATATTGTTATTCCTATTGCCACTGTGTCTAGTAATCACGCTATTTTTAGCAATGAGGGCGGAAATTGGTACATTGCGGACAATGCTAGCACCAACGGAATTATTGTCAATGGCAATAAAATACAAAAACAAATGCTCAAACAAGGCGACAAAATACAGCTTGGCGGTGCGCTGATTACTTTTAATCTGTAATATTTCAACATTGATTACTCCAATATTTATTATAAAAACGTGAATCTCAACGAAATAAAAGAATTTTCAAATATAGAATTGCTGGCACGCCAAATGGTAGAAGGCTTTATTACGGGCTTGCACCGCTCACCTTTTCACGGCTTTTCTGTGGAATTTGCAGAACACCGTTTGTACAATTCTGGGGAAAGTACTCGCCATATTGATTGGAAAGTTTTTGCAAAAACTGATAAATTATTTGTCAAAAGATATGAAGAAGAAACTAATTTGCGTTGTCAGATTGTCTTAGATGTTTCTTCTTCAATGTATTATCCAAAAGAAACCAACGGCAAACTCAAATTTAGCATTATGGCGGCGGCGGCACTGACTTATTTGCTTCAAAAACAACGTGATGCCATTAGTTTGTGTGCTTTTGATAGCGAAATTTTGGAGCATACACCTTTCAAATCAACATCAGTGCATACTAATAAAATGTTTGTTTTGTTGGAAAATCTGCTCAACCGTACAGAAAATAATCTTAAAAAAACTGCTATCACAGATGTATTACACGAGATTGCGGAGAAAATACACAGACGTTCTTTGGTGGTTATTTTTAGTGATATGTTTGAGAATTTGGAAGATACTGAAAAACTTTTTTCTGCTCTCCAACATCTCAAACACAACCGCCACGAAATACTGCTTTTCCACGTAATGGACAAGAAAACGGAGCAAGATTTTGATTTTGTGGAACGCCCTTATGAATTTATTGACTTGGAAAGTGGAGAAAAAGTAAAATTGCAACCCTCACAAGTGCGTGAGAGCTATCAAACGCACATAGAAGAGTTTAGCAAAAACCTAAAACTCAAATGTGGACAATATAAAATTGATTTTATTGAAGCTGATATTGCCGCCTCTTTTGACCACGTTTTGAATGCCTATTTGATTAAAAGAACAAAAATGAGGTAGGGGAGGTAGAATAATTTTATACCCCACGGAAACGAACTTGTAATTTCGTTATCTAAGTACTGTATTTAATTATCTTCTGCCATTCTGACTATTTTTGGTGTGAATTTAGCTAAAATTTCCACTAAATCTGTTTGTGCTTTCATTACTGTTTCAATGTCTTTATAAACCATTGGAGCTTCATCAATACCGCCACCAATAAGGGTTACGCCTTCATTTGTGAGTTTTTTCTTTAGTTCTGACATTGTGAAAGTCTGTAATGCTTTGCTCCTTGACATTGCACGTCCAGCACCGTGAGAAGCAGAATTAAGCCCTAAAACTGCACCTTTTCCACGTACCACAAAGCCAGTATCTGTCATTGAGGCAGGAATAATACCTAAAACACCTTTTGCAGCAGGTGTAGCCCCTTTTCTGTGTACAATAGCTTCACTTCCATCAGCCAAAAACTCTTTCCAAGCAAAATTATGATGATTTTCTATGTTTAGAATAGGTTTTTTGCCTAATGTTTTTGCCATTTTTCTGTGGATTTGTTCGTGATTTGCCTTTGCATATTCTCCTGCAAGATTCATAGACAAAAAATATTCAATTCCTGCATCAGAAGACATATCTAACCACGCTAAATGTTGTGCTTCACGGGGCAAACCTGTTGTTTGAGTAGCAATTTTTGAATAATATTCCGCAATATTTGCCCCAAAACCACGAGAACCAGAATGGCTTAAAAGTGCTAAATAATTGCCTATTGGCAAATTTCCCAAATCTTCTGTTACTTCCAAAATCTCCAAAATACCCCATTCTACAAAATGATTCCCTGTACCAGACGAACCAATTTGCGTTTGTGCTTTGGTACGCAAACTACGAATAAATCCTGTAGCATTCCAATCTTTGTTTTCCCAAACTTCATCTTCCAACGTAACAGAAACTTTGCCTTCCAGTCCAAAGTGTGTATTTTCTTGTAGATATTTCTTAAACTCGGGCTTTCTTTGTGTCATAAAATCAGCTGAAATATCCCATACAGAAAGGCTCATACGACAAGCAATATCCACGCCCACTGCATATGGAATAATAGCGTTTGGACTTGTCGCAAGCACACCACCAATAGGCAATCCATAACCTACGTGTGCATCAGGCATAAGTGCGCCTGCAAGTGCTACAGGCAGTTTCATCACCGTTTCCATTTGTCTAAGTGTGTTTGCATCAATATTTTCTGCACCAAAAACGGCAAAATCCAGAGGTTTATCTCTAAGATTAAAGTTGCGTATTTGCGCCTCATTTCCTTCTAATTTTGGTTGATTTTCTTGACAGATAGCCGCAATTTTGCCAAAAATGGAATCATCAAGATAGTTTTCTGGATCTTGTGAAAGGTTTTTAAAGATTTCTAAAAGTTTGTCTTTTGAATATTGTTTTGATTGGATAAGTTTTTTACCCAATTTTCCTGCGTTTTCTTGTAAATCTTTGTCGTAGAAAAATATCTTTAATTCGTTGTTATTTAGGCGTTTGCTCATAAATATATTTTTATTTTTCAGTATTTTTAGCTTGCTTTTCCTTTGAAATTGATTTAAAGAACTTTTTGAGATCTTTACCTGAAATTGTTATTTTAGCGTTTTGAATTCCATATCCGTTATTTTGATTTATTTGGATATGAGTATTATTTTCTGCACACTCAATAAACTCAGAAACCGGCAAATTTAGCTTATCTGCAATGTTTTCTAATTGTGATATAGACAAATCTATCAAACCTTGCTCCACTTTGCTATACCACGAAGCAAATTTATTAAAAACATCTCCCATTTGTGCCTGTGAGAATTTTTTATCATCTCTTACAATTTTTAGGCTTCTGCCTATTTGCTTGGACAAACTCATAATTTATTTATTGTGTTAAAAGTGAAAATAGTACTAACAAGGTTGAGATAATACTGTGAGTGTTTGATAATTATAATTTATACCACTACTTTTGCACCACAATACAAATATATATAAATATCTTAGAAATGCAATATCTCTGCACAAATTTCAAAATCACTTTCAAAACCCTTTCTTTATGATAAGAAAACAAAAAAGCAAAATACTTGTATTTTTGCTGATGTTAGGAATATTATATGGCTGTAAACGCCATCTTTTAGACCCACTAAACCCACAAACACAACTTCCTCCAAAAGTCCAACTTGGCAAAGTCAAAGGCTTTTATGAGAATGGTAGGTATAAAAACCAACCAAAACGCACCTCTGGTAACGAAAGAATGACTGCACAAGATTCTGCTCGTTTCAAAGATTTTGAACCACAATGGGACAAAACAGAAGTAGAACTTTTGCCTAACAACGAAAAAATGCTTATTGTACCTGTGGTACGAAATTTGCAGATAAAATATAACCCAGAAATAGGTTTTATACGTAGGCTTTGCATACGTGTAGATGAAAATGATGATTTTTTGGAGGCAAATATTGTAGAACTCGTAGGAAATCTTACCTTTGTGAAAAACAATTATAATAATATTTTTGCTAATTACAAAAGTGCTAATATTACTGGTTTTGATGGTGTTATTTTGGTGTATGAGATTGATTATAGTATTAGTGCAAGAAAAAACTTTGATAATGGAGTTGATGTAGGTTGTCAGAATTGCCTTACTGCAGCAGTACCATTAGACTGTATCACTATTTCTGATGATGGTGTTTTGATTTTTGACTGTGACACACCCACTAGCCCTGAACCTTCTAGTGGAGGAGGTAGTGGAGGTACAACTGTACCTTCCGCACCTCGTCCACCAAGACCTTCTGGTCCTGTATATGTACATGTAACATCTTCACCACACGGGCAAGGTACACCACAACTACCTGGTTGGACATTTGGCAGTGGTAGTACACAACCACATGGCGGAGGTGGTTGGAATAATCCCCCACCAAGTAATCAGCCAGTAACACAACCAACTATACCACCAGCACCTTATCCAGGAATGATTTATGGAGATGATGGGGTTTGGCATTTTCCACCAAAAGATAAAGGTTTTTCGTGGGGTGATGAAGGAATAGGAGATGGAACAATAATACACAATACAGTAGATGAATTGCCTCCAAGGTTTCCACAAATTACTGGTGATGTATTTATG
>JAYVHJ010000491.1:0-8875 GCA_043771315.1 Raineyaceae bacterium | reverse complement strand
AACAATTCTGTTCAGAAATTTTTTCTAAAACCACGTCCTTTTGCTACGTTAGCCATTATATTGGCTACTATGTTTGGTGTGTTGCTTAGTTCTTGTAATAATTTTTCAAAAACCACAGCAAAAACAGAAACAACTTCAAAAAATGCTACAGGCGTTGAAATAGATGTTACTTTTGTAAGTGCTACTTGGTATGCAGGAAGCACAAAATATTATTTCAAAAATGCAAAAGGAGAAGAAATAGAAATTAGTCTTTTGAACGACCCAATGGAAGATGCCGCAAAATATAACCCCAAAATGCCAAAAGAATCTTTGCTAGAAGGAGATGACCCACAAAGAGAAGGTCCTCCAAGTGAAAATCCTAAATTTGTCGGCAAAAAATTCAAAATTATTTATGATGCAAAAGACAAAGAAAGAGTAATTGAAATAAGAAAAGATTTCTAAGATAAAAAATAAAAAAACATAGAATACAAGTTGTGTTCTATGTTTTTTTGTTTTTATACTATTAGTCTTTGCTTTATTTTTTTTCTCTTGTAATGGCTGCTTTTTTGAATTTGCCTTCCATATATCTATGCATAGGCGTAAATATGAGTGCAAGTACCACATTTGCAGCAAGTGTGAGTAGTGGCAAACCGCCTGTATAATCAGATAAGATTGGTTCTGTAAAAACTAAAATAAATTCAAAGAAAATCAAAAATAAGAAAAATGTAACATTTTCCATCATTTTTGGGCTAATATTGAACTTTTTAGTGAAAATCAGCCCAACAAATGCCAAAATCAACACCAAGAAAATCCCAGAATATTGCAAATTAACTATACGTTTTTTGTCTTCTTTTTCTTTTGCATCTTTTGCATCTTTGATACGTTTTTCTGCTTCTAGTTTCTTTTCCAACTCAAAACCACCTTCTAATTTTCCAATTTCTTTGGATTTATCTTCATTGAAAAGGCTATCTTTAAACATCAAAAATTCTTCTCCTACTTCATATGCTTTGCTATAATTTCCCATAACTGCATAGATTTTTTTAAGGTCTGCCAGGGCATCTTTTACAATGATTTTTGCACCTATTTCTTTCGCCATTTTGTAGCCTTTTAGGTGAAATTCTATTGCTTTATTGTAATTTTTTTGCTTGTCTTCCATTTCACCCAAAGTACAATAAGTTACTGCGGTAGTTTCCAAATCTTCATTATCTTGTGCCAGTTTGAGGGCTTTTTGTAGGTATTTTTCTGCATTTTCAAAATCACTCACAACAATATAATTTTCTCCCAACGCTCTATACGAAGAAGAAAGATTAATATCTACTATTTCTTCTCGTATTTTGGTTGCTTCAAGATTGTATTTTAATGATTTTTCTTTTTGCTTTTGATTAGCATAAATGTTAGCCAAATTAAAAAGAATAGTAGCTTCTATGGGTTTGTTTTTCAGTTCTTTGGCAAGAGAAAGCCCTTTATTATAGTACTCTAATGCTTTTATAGTATTTTTTTGCTGGTCATATACCAAACCAATATTATTAAGAGAAGATAAAACGCCTTTTTTATCATTTGTTTTTTCTCTTTCTGTAAGAGCCTTAAAATGGTTTTCTAGTGCTTTTGCATAATTTCCTTGCTTGTAATAATATGTACCAATATTGTTTAGACATACTGTTACTCCCTTTCTACTGGGTATTTTTTCATTGATTTCCAAAGATTTATACTGATATTCTATGGCTGTATTAAAATCAGATTTAACCCCTGCAACTGCTCCTATAATTTGAAGTGCCGAAGCTTCACCTTTTTTAAAATCAAGTTTTTTTGCAAGTTTTTCACTTTCTAAACTATATTCTTTTGCCTTATTGATATCAGTACCCATTATATCAATAGCTAATTTATTCAAAATATTGACTTTATTTGTGTCTGCAGAAGCGTTTGATAATGCTTTTGAAAGACTATCAACTTGCGCTCGTAGGTGTGTATGCACACATAAAATTATGAAAGTGCAAAATAAGGATAAAAGTGTTTTTTTCATATTTGTAGGTTAATTGTCAGAATCACAGATTATTGGAGGATTACACTGATGACACAGATTAAAATAAAAAATAGTTATTTTTAAAATTGTTTTGAACCATTTTTCTCTATTAAAATCCGTGTCATCTTTTAATCTGTTTTAAATCCGTGATTATTTTTTGATGAATTTCGTTTTCATTATTTTACTTTCTGTCTGAATTTGTATCATATACAATCCCAAAGGCATTTTAGCTAAGTTTTGGTTAAGTATTTTTTCTATTTCGGAAAGATTCCCGCTGATGTCTAGTATTTTCGTTCCCATTGTACTAAAAACTTGCATTTGCATAGGTTTAGTATTATCTGTTCCTGTTATTTTTAGGTGGATTTCGTCTGTAGCAGAGCTACTTACAGGATTTGGATAAACTGAAAACTCTTCAAAACCAGTTTCTTTTTGGTTGTTGATAAAAATAGTCTTGCTATAATTTATTTTTCCATCTTCATCAAATTGTTTCAAACGGTAATAAGCTGCTTCTGTGGCATATTTATCAGTAAAACTATAACTTTGCACTTGTGTTTTGTTGGTTGGTTTTTCTGTTCCAATCCTAAAAAATTCTTTGGCATCAAAACTTTTTTCTATTTCAAAAAGCTGATTTTTGTATTCAAAAGTGGTTATCCATTCAATAAGATTAGTTTCACTATTAATTCTTTTCCCTGAAAAACTTGCTAAATGTATAGGCAAAATAGTCAAATCAACGCCAATAACCAACTGAATACGTCCAAAATCAATAACAGTATTTCCAGGTTTGCGTGCTGCTACGCTACCAAAAGCATTACAAACGCCTACTCGTTTCCAATCACCCGCATTATTAGAGGTAGCAGGACGTGTATATATCTCAAAAGCATTAGCTTGGTTGTTTACTGCAGGGAAAGGAGCTGTAGTAGGAAAACTACTTACAAACGGAGAAACAACTGAATTAAATTGATTATCTTTTATATCAAAAGTGATTTCTTTTAAAAATGCAGGGAAATTTGTGCTTGTACCATAATTTTCAACTATCCAATAAACATTACTGAAAACAGTACGAGAAATAGGTGCGCCAATGATAGGAACAGGTAAAGGAAGTGCAATAGCATTTACTGCACTAGACAAATCATTCGTAGGAGTATCATACACACGACTTACCACAATACTACCGTTAGGAGAAAGTGCATCAAAATCAACCTCCAAACCTGTTGTAGTACGTGCATTAAACGCAAATACGCCATTAGGCACATTTGCAGTTATACTAGAACCACCATCTCCCACAGGTGCAATATCTGCTGACCAATTAGGAGATACTTTAAAAGTAGCCTTTTTGTATAAAGCATTTTTATTGGTCATAAAAGCCACATCTTTCATCTCATTTATTGTACTATTATCATGCATTGGATAATAAGAATTTAATGTAAAATACTTTGGGTGATTATTATTGGCTTGCGTATGTGAATATTCTCGTATGGTTTTAGTATCTAAAACACTATGCCAAAAACGAAATTCTTGCAAAAAACCATCCATTTCACTACCATTGCCGCCATTTTCTGTGCCAAAAAAAGTATTACCACTTGGCGGAAAATGATTGCTGCTATTCGTAAATGTTGTTTGTTTTCCATCTAAATAGAACGTCCAATTATCACTTTTATCTTTTACAAGTGCAAAGTGCATCCATTGGTCTTTTATGGCACTTGCATTGACAGCAAATGAAAAATTCCCACCCCCATTTCTTCCAAAAACAAATAAGTCCTTACTACCATTTCTTACATAAAGCCCATAACCATCTGTTCCAAATTTCCCATTATAAAAAATATATTGGTCGTTGGTAGTGGGCAAATTAGTCATTTTAAACCAACCTTCTA
Organism: Raineyaceae bacterium; assembly: GCA_043771315.1. Lineage (GTDB taxonomy): Bacteria > Bacteroidota > Bacteroidia > Cytophagales > Thermonemataceae > JANYGM01. Next base: position 5,005 of record JAYVHJ010000491.1, on the reverse strand, counting down.
CAGTAATATCATTTATTTTTGGAGAACTAACTTTATTAGAAGTAAGATAATTTGTACCAGAAACATTAGCGCAAACATCTGGGAAAGGAAGCAAAAGAGTAGGAGTACTAGTATTATTGATGTAAATTTTTGCTTCATCTCCAGAATCAAAAATAACTGCAATATCCTGCAAACCATCAGAATTAAAATCCCCAATACTAATCTCTTTTGGTATAATAGGACTAGGAAAAGGAATGGGAGAAGGAAAAGTTATATCATTTGCGGGATTTCTGTTAAAAGAAGTACTAGGTGAACTTGTATTTTTGTATATTAGTATTTTTCTTGATATTCTTGTAGAAACAACAATATCAAGTAAACCATCATTATCTAAATCTCTAGCAAGAATATTATAAACCCCTTCACCAGCTGCCATAGCATTCACTCCGCCAGGACCTGTTGTAAACAATGGTAAAGGAAAACTGCCTCCGCCATTTCCATTTATTACTTTAAAAAAGTTATTAGCACTTCCTAATCCATCATATCCAGTAAATGCAATATCTGTATTACCATCTAAGTTAAAATCTCCAATAGCCATATCTCTCAATTTTGCTGTAAATAACGCATCTGTATAAACACTATTGATAGTAGTAGGTCCTGTAATAAGTCCGCTAATTTTGTATATATCAGTTGAGCTATTCACATAAAGTAATTCTACATTATTTATTGTACTATCAAAAATACCTGTTTTTATTTGATGCTCTGTATCATAGCTTATTCCTGTAAAATACTCAATAACTCCACCAATAGGAAAAAGACCAGTGCCATCATTTCTATACAAAATAACTACTGCAATAGTGCTATTTTGTGCTACTGTAAGTAAATCAATATCTCCATCTTGGTCATAATCTACTGTTTCTAATTCTGTAAATCCTGCTCCTAGAAAAGAGCTAGGAGTAGGAATCCCTGCAGTTACTCCAAAACCTGCTCCTGGAAATGCATTTTTTAGAATATATAAGTTTTTATCTGCTCCAATAGTTGCAATATCAACATTTCCATCACCATTAAAATCTGCAGTAGCAGTTGCTCCTAATGCTACAGGACTTGCAGGTACTGCATACAAGTTGGCAGCTAACATTACGCCTGTATAAGTACCTAACGCAACTGCTAAGTTATTTCCTCCAACAGGTACATTTGTAGTTGCTACTACATCTTGTATGCCATCTTTATTAAAGTCAGCGGATTTCATTCTACGCCCAGAACCACCTCCAATAGTACCAAAAGAAGGCGGAAGTACTGTAGGAGGTCCAAATGAATTGATAAATGTTATTTGAGCTTCCACATTTTCTGTAATCAACGAGAAAAAGAAAAGAAAGAAGAAAAGGATAGGTTTGCTTAGGTAAAAAAAAGGTTTCATTTTTATAATTTTTCTTATATGTAGTACTAGGTGTAATTTTTCTTATATTTTTTAATACGCTTACAAGCACAAAAGTAACCAAAGAAATTCTGTTTAATTTAATTGTTTTACCAAATGCCTTTTTTTCTTTATGAAAGTAGCTTTTAAGTTGGTGAAGTATGAGATAAATCTATTTTTATGAACAAAAATCCATTCAAAATATTTTGAATGGATTTTTCGTGATAGAGTGTATTTATTTTATACCTAAAAAACTATTCTTTCACTATTTTTTTCAAGACACGTCCTTTTGTAGTGTTGATATCCATCAAATATATACCAGCAGCCATATTCTCCAATGAAATACTACTTTTATTAGTGTTTATTTCTGATGAATAAACGACTTTTCCTTGTGTATTATAGATTTTTATGGCTAATTTTCCTAAGTTTAGGTTGCCTAAATCAATGTTAAATATATCTTTACTTGGGTTTGGATAGACATTTATCTGATTTGAAAGAGAATTATCTAGTGCAGTTGCTGGGTTAGGATAAATCACTAAACTATATCTTTTTTCTCCTACACAAGTATTAGGTGTAGTTGCGAGTACCTTAAATGTTACAGAAGTTGAAAATAGTGGTGTTCCTGATAAAATACCATTTGAACTTAGTGAAAGACCCAAAGGCAAAGGCGTAATTGTACTAAATGTATAAGTTGCATTTGTTGTGCCACCAGAAGCCGTAAATGTTTGACTATAAGGAATTCCAATAGTTGCATTTGGCAAACTTTCAAGATTCAACACAACTGGAGTACAAAAAGGGATTACCTCAAAAGTATAAGATTTTGTAGTAAAACAATCAACACTTTGCGTAGCTGTTACGGCATAACTAGCTGATGGCGTGATAGTTGTTGCTGCACCACTTATTATACCAGTAGAGCTATTAAGGACTAAACCAGCAGGCAAAGTAGGACTTACAGAATAGGTAAGTGCAGTTGTATTTCCTGTTGCACTAGCATTAAGTGTATAAGCAATTCCTACAATAGCAGTTGTGGCATTATTTGCACCAAAAACAATGTTAGGACAAGCAATGACTACAGAGTAGTTTTTAGTTTGAGAACAAGCTCCATCTGTTACATTTACCACAAATGGGAAAGTACCAGTTGTTGTAGATATTCCACTAATAATACCACTCGTTGATGCAATAGAAAGACCATTAGGTAAAGTACCTGTAACAGACCACGCAGGCGTTCCTGTAAGACCAGTTTGCGTAATTGTTTGATTATAAGATGTTCCAACAATTCCATTAGACAAACTAGCAGGGTTTATAACCGTTCCTATACAAGCTACAGCAAATGTATAACCTTGTGTAATAGTGCAAGTTCCTTGTGTTACAGTAACTGTATAAGTTACTGATAATGATGGTGCTGTTGGTGTACCAGAAATAGTACCAGTAGCAGTACTTAGAGATAAACCAGCAGGTAACGCAGGTGAAACGCTGTATGTAACTGCTTGCGTATTACCTGTAACACTTGCATTTAGGCTATAAACTGCACCAACTGTGCCACTTGGTGCAGTTGTATTTGTAAAAACAAGCGTGGGGCAAGCTACGGCAAAAGTATAACCTTGTGTAGTATTACAACCGCCTTGTGTAGCTGTAACTGTGTAAGTTGTTGATAATGAAGACGCAGTTGGCGTGCCAGAAATAGCACCAGTTGTGGTATTCAAAGATAAACCAGCAGGCAAAGCAGGACTCACAGAATATGTAAAACTTGGAAAACCAGTTGCACTAGCATTTAAGTTATAAGTTGCGCCTACAATACCATTTAGGGCTGTGGTATTTGTAAATGAAATAGTAGGGCAAGATACCACCATAGAATAAACTCTTGTTTGTGGACAAGTGCCATTTGTTACTTGTATTATGAAGTTACTAGTACTAACACTTGTAGGTATGCCAGAAATAATACCTGTTGCAAGTGCAATAGTAAGACCCGCAGGCAAAGTACCTGAACTAATAGACCAGGTAACAGCACCAGTAAAACCTGTTTGTGTGATAGTAGTGGAATATGCAGTATTTAACACACCAGAGGGAAGTGCCGCAAATGCGGGAGCAGTTATGGCAGCAAGTGGTGCATCTCCCTCAATAGTCCAGTTTCTTGGTGAACTAGTGAGTATAGCACGAGCGGCTGTACCTGCACAATACCTCAGACCTAATGCTCCCAAAACAACTCCACTTTTGGTTTGAGCAGCCCAACTAATAAGTGTAGCATCATAGTTTGCCACAGATAAGCCACTATTATCTAACATAGAGCTACTAGATGAAAGACTATTGAGATTCCAGTTACTTATATTTTGATTGAAAGAAGTTGCACCAAAAAACATACTAAACATACTCCAAACATTTGCTGTATTCCAACTACTTAAGTTTTGATTGAAGGAAGTTGCATTATAAAACATACCACCCATATAAAATACATTTGTTGTATTCCAACTACCTATATTTTGATTGAAGGCACTTGCATTAGAAAACATATAACCCATATCAGTTACTCTTCCTGTATTCCAACTACCTATATTTTGATTGAAAGATACAGCACCGCCAAACATATTTTCCATATTGGTTACATTTGCTGTATTCCAACTGTCTATATTTTGATTGAAAGAAATAGCACCAGAAAACATACTAACCATATTGGTTACACTTCCTGTATTCCAACTACCTATATTACCATTGAAAGCACTACCAGAAAACATACCACTCATATTGGTTACATTTGCAGTATTCCAACTACCTATATTCTGATTAAAAGCAGTAGCGTAATTAAACATATTACTCATGTCGTTTATATTTGCTGTATTCCAACTGCCAATATTCTGATTAAAAGCAGTAGCGTAAGTAAACATAGCACTCATATTTCTTACATTTACCGTATTCCAACTGCCTATATTCTGATTAAAAAAACTACTAGAAAACATACTACTCATATTGATTACATTTGCAGTATTCCAACTGCCAACATTCTGATTAAAAGCAGTAGCGTAATAAAACATGCCACTCATATTGATTACATTTGCAGTATTCCAACTGCCAACATTCTGATTAAAAGCAGTAGCGTAATAAAACATATAACTCATATTGGTTATATTTATGGTGTTCCAAGCACTAATATTACCATTAAACAGTGAACAACTAGTAAACATATAACTCATGTCCGCTACATTACTCAAATTGGGATTATCAGTGGCTGTATAGGTAAGATTGGCACAACCCCGAAAAGCACCCTCCATAGAAACCCAAGGGTTTGTTCCCCATTGTGCAATGGTACGTAGTTTGGAAGATGTGGTATTCCCATTCATATAGAAATGAGGAAAAATCCCTGTAATAGCTACGCTGTAAGTACTACCGTTTTGCAATCCCGTGATGGTGTAGTTACCTGTTTGCCCAGAGATAGCACCATCTCCCACGCCTGCATTGGTAAGATTTGTCCAAGTAATAATATAGTTGTAAGCACCACTAGCAGGTTTGGTAGGGATAAAAAGAGTATTATCTGTGGTTTTCCAAGTGGTTATAAACGGTGTCATTGGTGTTGTGGTGATTATAATGGAGTAGTTTCTTGTTCGTGCGCAAGAGCCATTACTT
>JAYVHJ010000490.1:0-7068 GCA_043771315.1 Raineyaceae bacterium | reverse complement strand
CATCAAAAAAGCTGATATGCTTTTTAGAACGACCAAATACACAATGGAATTCTTGAATATGGGAATGGAAGTGGGCAATTCTTTTATTTCTGATAGTTTGGTGATGAATTACTATTCTATGAAAGATTTTGCTAATTTTAATAATTGTGTGGATTTGCAGGCAAATCTCAAAAAAACTCGCATACATACGCAAGATTTGGCACTTTTTGCCCCTACCCTACGCAAATATGATGACTTTTGGACAGCTAACACAAAAGTTTCTGGTACAGTAAGCAACATTATGCTTGATAAAATGGAACTTGGCTTTGGAAACCAAAGTAAAATAATTGGAAAAGCACATTTTAAAAATTTGCCTGATGTGGACAAAATGTACACACAAATGGATATGAAAAACTCCGTTATTTTTGTGGAAGATTGTGAGCAATATATTGATAATGAACGGATTTTTGGTTATGCACACAAGTTTGGCGCAATGCAATTTAATGGCAAATTTGATGGTACGCTTTATGATTTTGTTGCAAATGGAGATTTTAGAAGTGCGCTAGGAGATTTTAAGACTGATATTAAAATGATTTTGCCACAAAATAATGTACGTCAAAAACCATTCTATAAAGGTACACTAAAAACCAATAATTTTGCGCTTGGGCGACTTATTGATGAGGAAAAAACTATACAAAATGTTACTATTGATGCACAACTGGAAGGCTACGGATTTAATTTGAATGATTTGGATACAAAAGTTGATGCAAAAATAGCTTCTATTGGCTTACAAGGTTATAATTATAGAGGTTTGAGTATTGATGGGAAAATAAAAGATAAATATTTTGTGGGTGATTTTGATAGTGCAGACCCTAACGCAAAAATGGATTTGAAAGGGGAAATCAATTTGCAAAACGTCCAAAGTAATCAAAATAAAATAGCAGGAAATACTTATAATGATGTTTTTGGCAAAATAAAAATCAAAGGACTTGTGTATCAGCTTAATTTTGATGAGCTTGGTTTTAGCAACAAAAATGCCGCTTTTTCTGGAAAAATTGATATTGATACTCGTGGGCTAAATCTGGAGGATATTGTAGGACGTGCCGACATTGAAAATGCCCTTATTACCTACGAGAACACAGAAATTTTAGTTAAAAATATCAATTTCTTTTCCGAGAAAACAGTTAAAAACAGAGTTTTCCGTTTTAACTCTGACCTTGCTAGCGTGCTTGCAGAAGGTGACTTTACGTTTCAAAGCGTGATTACTGATGCTTCACACCTAGTCAAAGAATATAATCTTGCGTTTTTCAATAAAGCAAAAGAATTACAAACTTATTATGAAAAAAAATCAAAAATAGCCAAAAATAAAGACAAAAATTTTAGACTTAATTACGAAATTGAGGTAAATAATCTTTTGCCTGTTTTGCAACTTTTTGCTAAAGATTTTTATATAAGCCCTAATACAGGCTTTAAAGGCAGCTTCTATGGTGGAGATAGTACTCGTTTTTCTTTAAGAAGTACACGCACTATTCCGCAACTTAGTTTCCAAAAATACAAGACGGATAGTATCAATATAAATTTTGAAACATACAAAACAGCTTACAAAAACGACATTACGGCACAGCTAGATTTAAGTTCTAAAAAGCAAGATTTTGGCACACTAAAATCTGAAAATTTCTTGTTTAACTCCGTTTGGTACAAGGGAATTATTGATTTTACAACATCTATAAAACAACAACAAGAAACCAATTATACCAATTTGAATGGTAGTGTGGCGTTTTTTGATGATTATACCAACATAGAACTTAGTGAAAATAGTTTGGTACAAATCAATGATGAAAAATGGCATTTTTCTCCTTATAAGCAAGTCAGAATTTTTAATGACGGCAAAAAAACCGTAAATTTTGATGATTTGCACCTCACAAGTGGCAAACAAGATATTTCTATCAATGGCGCAATTTCGGATAGTACAACACGCAAAACCCTGAATATCAACGTAGAAAGATTTACACTAAATACGCTTACGCCACTCGTAGGCAAAAAAATGGGCGGACTTTTGAGCGCAAAAATCAATATAAATGATGTTTATCAAGAACTAAAAATTGGTGGTAGTATTGATGTGAAAGATTTTGATTTTGAGAAGATTTATGTGGGAAACATTAAAGGTACTTCTAGTTGGAACAATGCCCAAAAATGGGTAGAAGCTGATGTAGAAGTTGTCAATAGGGATAAACCAATCCTTAATGTCAAAGGGAAATACATACCCAAAAGCAATGAAATGGACTTTTTTGCTGATTTGAAAGCTATTGATATGCGTCTTGCAGAAAGTTTTATTAAAGAATATGTAAGTGATGTTTCTGGTAATATTTCTGGCGGAATTAGCATCAAAGGACATCCACAGAAACCTATTATTACGGGCTTTGCGGCTGTACATAGAGGGCTTTTTAAGGTGAATTATTTGGGTGCAAAACTTGGTTTTTCTGATACAATTCATATCAAACAAAATAGTATCAATATCAAAAATAGCCATCTAACAGACAAAAACAACAATAAAGCAAGTCTCAATGCCCTTATTACTCACGACAATTTTAAAGAAATTGAAATGAATATTAGGGTAAATATGAGGAATTTTATGGTACTCAACACAACGGAAGACGACAATAGTTTATATTATGGAAATATCGTAACAACGGGTGATATGAGTTTTTCTGGCTCACCCAACGACCTTTACATACAAGCAAATGCCAAAACAGAAAAAGGAACAAAAATTTCTTTACCACTTGATGGATTTCAAAGTGTGAGTGAAAGTAATTATATCAAATTTGTTAATTTTAATAATCCTATAAAAGATTCTCTCAAAGCCAAAACGGAGAAAATCAACCTTAATGGTATCAAAATGGACATAAATCTGAATGTAACAGATGATGCTAGTTTTGAAATTATCTTAGACCGTACTGCCAATGATATGATTTCTGGAAACGGAAATGGTAGAATACAAATGGGAATTGACACAAGAGGAGATTTTGGTATGTGGGGGGATTATATCATCACAATGGGGAAATATAATTTTACGTTAATGAACTTTGTAAGCAAAGAATTTAGCATAAAACCTAATTCTGATAGCCGTATTTTCTTTGAAGGAAGTTTGTATAAAACTTCCCTGCAAATCAATGCCTCTTATGACCAATATACGTCTTTTAAGCCACTTATAGACCTTTCTACTGTGGCAAATCCCAACGACCCAGAGTATTCTGTGCGTTATCCTGTGAATGTTGGGCTGAATTTAACGGGTGATTTGTTTGCGCCAACTATTAAAATGGGCTTTGATTTCAAAGGTTTTGAAAATTCTGTGCCTAATCCTGTGATTAAACGTACTATTTCGTTGTTCAAAACTCGTGTGGATAATGATGATGCAGAGCGCAACCGCCAAGCATTTAGTTTGATTGCAACAGGCTCATTTTTGCCTGAAAACTCGTTTAGTGGTGCAGGCGTAAACAGTGCCAGCCGTACTGTAAGCCAGTTTTTGACTTCTCAAATCAGTACAATTATGTCGCAGGTGGACAAAAATTTGGAAATAGATGTAGATTTGTTGTCTAGTGCTAATAGCAATCAAGTCGTACAGTTGCGTATGAGCTATACTGCCTTAGATGGACGTTTGCGCATCACGAGAAATGGCGTTTTTGACTCTCAAAACCAAAATGCAGCTGCCAATATTATTGGAGACTGGAGTATGGAATATGCCATTACAAAAGATGGACGTTACCGCCTCAAAATGTATAACAAAAACAACCAAAATCTTGGAGCTACTACGGGTGGCGTGGGTACAGTAAATAATGGTAGTGGCACAAATGCAGGCGCAAGTGTTGTTTATACAAAGAGTTTTAACTCGTGGCGTGAACTTTTAGGAATGAAAAAGAAAAACAAGAAAAAGAAAATTAAGAAAGAAGTGCCACCACCAATAAAACAGGAATTTAAACCTAAAGTTACACAATAGAAATAGTTGAAATTTTTGATTATAACTATTTTTGTATATCTTAGGGAAAATTATAAACGAAAATTATTTGTAAATTTCAGTATAATTTTAAATACCTTCTAATCAAATCCTTTATCAATTATGTATCAATCAAACACTGCCTTTATTTTAATTTTATGCTTGTTTTTTTGTCAAATAAGCAGCTTTGGACAACGTCCTCCAAAAATAATCAAAAAAATACCCAGTAAAGACAAAATAACAAGCAACGAAAATACGCCTATCACCAAGCGCAAAAAAGCCTACGGAATTGAATTTGTTGCAGAAAAAGAAAAAAATATGTTTTCACAAAGTTGGCAAGATGCACCAATCAGTGCAGAAGCAATATTACTCACAGACAACAAAGAAATAGCACGTAGTATGAACGTAATGCTCAAAGCCGCAAGCATTTATCCTACTGGTTTTCTTGCTGGCAGCCTCAAAAAAGTGTATTTATTGAATGAAATCAAGTTTTATGGACTTGGTTATGGCGGAACAAATGATGATAACAACCTTTTTCTAACCAATAAAGGAGAAGCAAAAGGCTATACTGATGATTATATAGAACGTACTTTTCACCACGAGCTTTCTAGTATCATTTTGAGAAAATATAGTGCTGCTTTTGATAAGGCAACGTGGATAAGTATTACTAAATACCAATTTGTAACGGGTAATTCAGGCTCAAAAGCCCTCGCAACTGGTGAGACAAGCACTTCTATTGATGAAGAATATTGTAAAAAAGGCGTTTTGAGCCAATATAGCAGAGCAAGTGTTGAAGAAGATTTCAATATCCTTACTGAAAATCTTTTTATGAATGACCCAAAACTTTGGGAAATGGCTAAAAAGTACCCAGTCATCAAGCAAAAGATAAATATGGTTGTCAAATTGTATCAATCACAAAACAAAAACTTTACATTAGCTTACTTTCAAGGTATTGGAAAGTAAGTAAGAAATACGAAGTAGGAGGTACGAAGTATGAATGTAAAACTTTGATTATTAATTTATCTAATTTTCCTTACTAAGAAAACATCAAAATAACTTCACGAAAGTTTGCAACTATTCGTGAAGTTTTTAAAATATCCTTTTTTAATGAAGTACAAAATCTCTTTCGTGGGTGCAGGCAATGTTGCGTGGCACTTAGCGCAAGCACTAGAAACCGCAGGACATCATATTAGAGAAGTCTTTAGCCAAGATATAGCCAATGCAGAACTTCTTTGCACTCATTTGTATGATGCTACCGCCAAAGAAAATCTTGATTTTAGCCAATCTGATGCACAAATTTTGCTTATTGCTGTTGCTGATGATGCATTGGAAAGCGTTTTAAGTAATCTAATTGTACCTCACTTTATGATAGTGGCACATACGTCTGGCACGAAACCCCTTTCTATTTTTGAAAATAATACTACAGAATGTGCCTATAATTATGGCGTTTTTTATCCTTTGCAAACTTTTAGTAAGCAAAAATCAGTAGATTTTTCAGAAATTCCGTTTTGTATTGAAGCCAATGATGCGCTGATTTTGGATATTTTGCAAAACATTGCTAAAACACTTAGCAAAAATGTACTTCCTATTTCTTCCAAAGAACGCCAAATATTGCACGTAGCAGCAGTTTTTGCCTGTAATTTTGTTAATCATTTGCTGGCTATTTCCAAGAACATCTTAGATGAAAATCATTTAGACTTTAAGATGCTTGTGCCACTCATAAAAGAAACCATACATAAAGCCCTTTTGGAAAGCCCTGAAAACGTACAAACAGGTCCTGCAAAACGCAAAGATTTCAAGACCATTGAAAAACATTTGCAGTTTTTGTCAAAAGAGAATGATGTAAATAATATGCACAAAGAAATTTATAAAATGCTAACAGAAAGCATAGTAAAGGGATTTTAGGCAATTACGAATTATCAATTACAAATTACGGATAAATACAAAATATTGATAATCAAATAATTATACAGCATATTGATTTCTTAGAAAATAAATAATTACAAAAATCTGCTTAATTGTTTAGTTAAAAAACTTATTTCAATTTTCTTTTTAAAGTAGAGAAATAATTTTTATATTTGCGTCCGTTATGATAAAACCCTACATAGTCGGCATTACGGGCGGAAGTGCCTCTGGAAAAACACTTTTTTTGAAAAGTCTTTTAGGAGCTTTCTCGCAAGACGAAATTTGCCTAATTTCGCAAGATAATTACTACAAGCCTCGTGAGCAACAGCCTGTAGATGAGAATGGTATCTCTAATTTTGATACGCCTCAATCTATTGATTTTCACCAATATGCCTTAGATATTGCATCTTTGGGCAGAGGCGAGCCTGTTCAAAAAGAAGAATATACTTTTAATAATGCAAACGTGCAGGCACGCAATTTGGTGTTTAATCCCTCTCCTATTATTGTGGTAGAAGGTATTTTTGTCTTTTATTTCCCTGAAATATCAAAACTTTTAGACCTAAAAGTTTTTATTGATGCACAAGAGCATATCAAACTCAAAAGACGCATTATTAGAGATAAAGAAGAACGTGGCTACGACCTAGAAGATGTGCTTTACCGCTACGAAAAACACGTTGCGCCCACTTACGCCAAATATATCAAACCCTTTAAACAAGATGCGGATATTATTGTACCCAATAACACCAATTTTAATAAATCTTTGGAAATCCTTGTTGCTTATCTCAAAGGGAAAGTACCCAAAACAATTACTTAATCAATTACGAATTAAAAATTACGAATTACGAATATTTTATGTAATTTTACGTAATTGATAATTCGTAACAGTTGTATTTTTCGTAATTGATAATTCGTAATTCGTAATTGAAAAAAAATGGTAAGTAAGTTTGCAGTAATTGGTTTGGGGCAGTTTGGACGTTCTATTGCACGTACATTAGCACGTAGAGGTGCGGAGGTTTTGGCTATTGACAACGACCCAGACCACGTAGATGATCTAAAAGATGATGTTGCGTATGCCGTTGTCCTTGATGCTACTGACCAAAAAGCCCTCAAAGCACAAAATATTGAAGATATGGACGCTGTGGTGGTGGCTATTGGAGAAGATTTTGAAGCACTATTGCTGACAACAGTAATGC
>JAYVHJ010000489.1:0-2085 GCA_043771315.1 Raineyaceae bacterium | reverse complement strand
ATTGAATATAATTGTGATAATTTTATACAAAATTACAAAAGATACGCAATATTTTACATTGTTATATTTCTATAAAATAGTTTCTAAACATACTCTAATTGTCAAGTATTCAACTATTTTTTTTCCTTAAATTTGGTACAAAAATTGATGCAAAATAAGACGTCAGAAATTCTACAAAAATGTTTCACAAAAAATAAATAAAATGCTTAAAAATCTTAAAAATATCTCTCAAAACATAGCTATTAGCTTGTTTGCAGGCGTGGCAGGTGCTTATGGATTTTCTTATTTCGCTGAAAATTCATTAAAAAATGATATTCAAAATAATCTTAATAAACAACAAACACAGCAAAATACGCCTAATGTACGCAATACAGGCGGAAATGATGCCTTAGGAATGATTATCCCAAGTGAAGATTTTGTTACGGCATCTTCTGTGGCTACCCAAAGTGTTGTTTATATTAAGTCTATTGCCAATGGTCGTCAAAATATGGATATGTTTGAATATATGTTTGGTGGTGGTGGCAATCAGGGTGGAAGTCGTGTAACTGGCTCAGGGTCAGGAGTTATTTTTACGGCTGATGGCTATATTATTACCAATAATCACGTTATTGATGGAGCTGATAAGCTAGAAGTTATCCACGAAAAGCGTTCTTATGAAGCTAAAGTAATAGGTAGAGACCCTTCCTCCGACCTTGCAATCCTTAAAATAGAAGCTAAAAACTTACCAAATGCCAAACTTGGGCGTTCTCGTGACGTGAAAGTAGGAGAGTGGGTGCTTGCAGTAGGAAATCCTTTTAACCTTACTTCCACTGTTACGGCTGGTATTGTGAGCGCAAAAGGGCGCAATATAAAACTCCTAAACAGTCAATTTCCTATAGAATCATTTATACAAACAGATGCAGCCATAAATCCTGGTAATTCTGGTGGTGCGCTTGTCAATATCAAAGGTGAGTTAATAGGTATCAATACTGCCATTTTGTCATATACGGGTTCTTATTCTGGCTATGGATTTGCTGTTCCTGTGGATATTGTAGCAAAAATTGCAAGAGATTTAATTCAGTTTGGAGATGTTCAGAAAGCGTTTTTGGGTGCAGAAGTGCAGGAAGTTAATAACGAAAGTGTCAAAGAATTTGCTTTGAAAGGCTATGATGGTGTGCTTGTTACGTCTGTGCAGGAGGGAACGGCAGCTGCAACCGCAGGACTAAAACGTGGTGATGTAATTTTGAAATTAGACAATGACAAAATGAATTCTCGTAGTGATTATGACGAAAAATTGAGTTATGCCAAGCCAGGCGACAAAATAAATATTACTTTCAAACGAAATAATATTGTACAAGAAAAACTGGTAGAACTTATCAATAGAGAAGGAAATACAGAAGTTGTAAAAAAAGAAGTAGCTGCAGTAGACAAACTGGGAATTGAATTTGAGGCACTTTCTAAAATTGATAAAGACAGACTAAAAGTAAAAAACGGTGTCAGAATATCCAAAGTGAAGCGTGGAGGCATATTTTTTAGAGAAACCTACATACAAGAAGGTTTTACTATCATCAAAATAAATGATGAAGAAATGAGTACCGCAGAACAAACTGCCAAGAAATTTGAAGACCTAATGAAAACTGGGGGACGTGTACTTATGGAAGGTTTTACGGCTGATGGCTCAAAAGGATATTACCAATTTTATTTCTAAAAAAACCTCAAAATTATGGGCTATAGCAATTATAAAAGTCTAAGACAAACATTAGAAAAACTAGATTTGGAGGAAAGTAGCATCAATTTATTTCCTGAAATAATGCTTGTAGAGCCTTCTGATTGGTTGAAACGTAGTTTGGAAATAGCGGCACTTACGCCACTTACCAACGAAAAAAGCAAGTCTGAAAAACTTATTTCGCCAATTTTATTGGAGGTGGCACTTGCTTATTTGGATAATGTTACACTTTATTCTGGGGAAGACTTGTATGTTGATGATAAACGGGATTTGTCGGGTGCGTGTGATTTTTTTATTTCTAAACACGCACTAAAAAACGTAATGCAAGCTCCTATTATCACTTTGGTAGAGGCAAAAGATGAAAATATGGATTATGGAAA
>JAYVHJ010000488.1:0-29711 GCA_043771315.1 Raineyaceae bacterium | reverse complement strand
ATATTGAATTGTTAGAATTGATATTAGTATTATGTCCTACAATTACGCCAAAACTCAACATATTACCTTTTGATATTTTTGCAGTTGATGCCAAAATACTTGTATTATGAATGATATTAGGAAATTCTAAGCCTAAATCAATATATTTTTGAAAGATTTTTTTCTTCAAATTCAAATGTTTTTCTCCCAAGCAAATATGTAAAGCAGCTAATTCTTTATTGTTAAAGTCGGTTTCTATCAAATCAATGTTACCTTTGACCAACGTATCAAAAAAATACTGCCCTATTTTATGGGGAGCATCATCATAAATAACCATTTTTTGGTGGCTTTCATTTAAGATACTGGCAACAATTTGAGTGATTGGATTTACGCCTATTAGTCCTATTGACATTAGTTTGATAGAAGTTTTATTGATGTATTTTAAAGTTTATTGAATGGAAAAACAAAGAAATTTGGATATAATTTTGAGATATTTTCTTTACCTAGTTTGACAAAAAAGTCCTCATTTTCCAAGAGTTTTAAAAATATATTATAGGTTGTGTCCTCACTACCCCACTTTTTTTTGAATTTATAAACGCCAGATGCTACTGACGGGGAGGATTCCCAATTCCAAATTTTGATATTTCTATTTTTTGCCTCTTCAAGTGCAGTATTGATTAGCAAGGTATTTGATTGATATGTCCTAAATTCATTCAAAGAACAAGGCAAATAATAACTTGCGACTGCTTTGCTCCAAATCATAATCAAAGCACCAATAATCTGTCCTTCCAATTCTGCAAAATAAAATGTTACGGCATCAGATTTGGTGGCTTCGTGTGCCAAAAACTGAATACATTTTTGGGGTTTTATGGGTATGTCAAAATCAATACAATTTTGATGATATATCTTGTATAATTCTGAAACCTTAAAATCTGTTATTTCTCTACTTACAAGCACGCCTTCTTTTTCTGCTTTTCTGATGTCGTAAGCTATTTTTGTTGATATAGATAACTTTTCTAATGCAATATATGAAGTGAATTTTTCTATTTTTGTAGTGGCAAAATCTTCAAATAATTTATCTTCTGATGCTTGTTCAGCCAAAAATGAAGAATATATGGAAGCTGAAATAAAGTTATTTTGAGCTAAATAATTTTCCAAAAAAGCTAACAAAGCATTAGAATAAATTATTTTATTTTGTGTTTGGCACAAAATTCCCGCATTTGGACCAAAAAAAGGAAGAGAAGAATAAACATTTCCCTGCTTTTCATTTTTGACAAAACCAGGTAGAAAGGCAACCAGTTCATTCTTATCATAAAGTCCTAAATAAAACGGTTCTCCAATTTCTATGGATTTTAACATTTTACCATAAAAAGGATAATGATAACCCAATACAGCATTTTCTGACAAACTTAATTTATCTAAAAACTGCGTTAATTCAATATCAGCATTTTCATTTAAAATAGTGACTGTATACATAAATTATTCTTGTCCAGATTTATAAAGCCTTTTGTCGGCAGGTAACAAAAAATCTTCCATACTTTTAGGAATTCTAACGGAATAACCCAAAAACTGTTTCAAATCATCAGAAAACAGGTTTGACTGATTTTCCGAAAACATAGCTGTAAAATCAAATTGTTGCCTCATAAAAGCTCTACAACAATTAAGTGTTACTGCGTGCCTCCATTGATTAGTTTTATTGATGCCTCCCCTGTGCCAACATCTCGCATTAAAAAAAATAGCGTCACCAACCTCCAAATCAACAAGGCTAATGCTTTCTTTTTCAAATCTTTCTTCTGTTGGTGCATTAGCTTCCTGAAAAGATAAGGGCATAATTTCCATTGCACCATTATCTAGCGTGAAAGTATCCAAAGCAATGGTAAGACCTAAGTTTGTGATATAATTGGGTATAAGTCTTGGGCAATCCACGTGTATTGACCTTGAAAAATTAGACCCACTTGGAGGCATTGAAGAAGAATTATAGGCGTGGATAATAGCTCCTTTACCCAAAACTCCTCTTGTAATTTGTAGGATAGACGGGTTTGTCAATAAATCCAAAAAAGACTGATTTCTAGTCATCAAGGCATGTATCATTCCATAAAAAACATAATCTCTTCCTCTTTTCAGTTCATCATCTTTAATACCAATTTCTAAATCTTTTTTCAGTTGCAAAGCAGTTTCTTTTGATATAAGCCCTTTTATGATGACTGCACCTTTTTGTTCAATAATTTTTATCGTATCTGAAAGTTGATTTGTGATACTTTCATTGGCTATTTTATCTATTTTTTTCATTTTTCAGCTTCTTAAATTTTTTCTATTGTCCAATTTCCTTGATTATCAATTAAATAAACTTGCATAGGCAAATGATAGTTTTTGAGTTTTTCTAAAACAGTTTGATGGTAAAACTTATTTAGGCTTAAGACTACGTGATTGTATTCTGTAAAAATATCTTTTGATGGTTTTAAAATTTCTTTGCCGTAGCCAGGCAAACCTTGTGCCTCATAGTTTGGGTTATCATCACAAACTACATAATTTATGTTGTTTGTAGATGATAATAACCAGTATAATTGTGGTCCTATACCATAAAAAACAATATTGCCTTTCAAATTATTAGGCAAATTATTAAAATTAAAAACTATTTGTTTGTTCGCTTCTGTTGAATTTTCAATTTGGTTTTTAAAATTGTAGGTTGCTGGTTTATTTTTCTTTTGGGCGGCAACAATCAAACTTGGGCTTTGCTCTCCCCAAAGTATATTTTCAAATCCCTGTGATTCTAATAATTTGCTTAAAGTATTTTTTGTAAAGTATTGAATATGCTCGTGCGCCAAGAAATTGGGCATTTTATTTCTTACAAAATCACTTATATCAGGCACTTGAAGGATAAATAATCCATTTGGATTTAGGGCAAAATGAATTTTTGAAACAAACGCCTGAACATCTAAAATATGCTCTAAATTGAATTGTGATACAATTAAATCAAAATTCAAGTCTGGAATGCTTTGCGGAAAATAACCCTTAATAAATTTTTCGTTTGGAAATTCTTTAATGGCTACATCAATTTTAGTAGATGGGTCAATGCCTAAATAATCACCTGCATATTTTTTAAAAAACTCCACTTGTTGCCCAGAGGAGCAACCAATTTCTAATAAAGTTTTCTTGTTCTCCAAAAAGCCTTTTGTTTTTAGGTCTTCAAAAAAATCAACAAATGGCTTCCTATAATGAGGACTGAAAGTTTCACTACTATCTACTACATAATAGGAATAATATTCTTCATAAATCAGCCTTTGAAGTTCTTTATCAGGATTTAACAATTGCAAATGTCCACAACCACGACAACAGTAAAGGCTAATATCCGCCTTTACTACCTCAAGAGAGATACTTTTAGGAACAGGAACGATATAAGCAGGATACTTTTTTAACTCTAAAATAGCATCTAATTCCTCAGAGTTACAAATACTACATTTATTCATACAATTACATTTTATACATTAAAATTTAGTATTTATTCAAAACTTCAATTACTTTATTTACTTCATTATCAGTAAGTTCTGCATACATTGGCAAAGACAAACAATGTGCCGCAAGGTATTCTGAATTGGGGAAATCACCAACTTTATGCCCAAGATATTCGTAGGCTTTTTGCAAATGGCAAGCCACAGGATAATGTTGCCCTGGAAATATCTCATTATCAGTAAGATACTTCAAAAGATTTTCTCTGTTTTCTGTCGTGATAACAAATAAATGATAAACAGAATCAGCAAAATCAGGTTGTTTTTGCATCTTAATAGCAGGGTTTGTGATGCCATTTTGATACATTTTAGCAATTTCTTTTCTGCGAGAATTCCACGCATCAATATATTTCATTTTGACTGTCAAAACTGCGCCCTCAATGCCTCCCATACGCATATTATAGCCTATTTCGTCGTGATAATAACGCACCACAGAGCCGTGATTACGCAAACTTTGGAGATGTTTTGTATATTTTTCGCTGTTGGTCGTGATGCCACCACCTTCTCCATAAGTACCCAAATTTTTGCCAGGATAAAAGCTAAAACACGCCATTTCACCAAACTGACCAACTCTTTTGCCTTTATAATTTGCTCCGTGTGCTTGTGCAGCATCTTCAATAAAAACAAGGTTATGTTTTTTGCAGATTTCTCTAACTGCATCAATATCAAATGGTTGTCCATACAAATGCACGCCTGCAATGGCTTTTGTTTTTGGGGTAATTTTTGCTTCAATTTTCGTTACATCAATTTCCCACGTATCTGAATCACAATCAACAAAAACGAGCTTTGCGCCCACATACGATACGCCCCACGCAGTTGCCACGAAAGTATTTGCAGGCAAAATTACCTCGTCATCAGCACCAATTCCAAGTGCCAACATAGCCAAATGCAAGGCAGAAGTGCCATTATTGACTGCTATGGCGTTAGTAGTTTGACAATAAGTAGCAAAAAGTTTTTCAAATTCTTCTACATATTTTCCACCAGAAAAAGCGGTATCTTCCAAAACTTGTTCAATTTTGGGTAAAATTTCGTGTTTGATTTGATTATATTGCCCTTTAAGGTCAAGAAACTGAATTTTCATATAAATAATTGTTTTTTGATATTAAAACCGCCCCCAGCCCCTCCTTTCAAAGGATGGGAGTTTTATTTTTTGAAGAATTAACTACTTTTGCAGGATTTCCTACAACGGTTGCGCCTGCTGGTACGTCTTTCGTAACCACACTACCCGCACCTACAAGAGCATTTTTTCCAATTTTGATGCCTCCCAAAATAGTCGCACCTGTACCAATGCTTACGCCATCTTCAATAATAGTTTCTACGACAGTCCAGTCGGCTTCTGTTTGTAGTGAGCCATCAGCGTTAGACGCTTTTGGGTACATATCATTGATAAAACTGACATTATGCCCCACAAACACGCCATTGCCAATTTTCACACCCTCACAAACGAACGTATGAGAGGAGATTTTACAATTTTTGCCAATAATTACCCCTTTCTGGATTTCTACGAAAGAACCAATTTTAGTATTATCATCTATCTGACAACCATAGATATTGACAAATTTGAATATTTTTACATTTTCTCCAACACGCACATTACTAATAGATTGTCGGTCTGTATCAAGATTAAGTATTTCCATTTTTGGATTTTTTATAGATAATTTATTGTTACGGAGTTCCATAAGTACGACTTACGGCTACTAATATTAAATCCTTTTAGGATTTCAATACAAACAAACAAACAAATTCATTTTCCGAAATCTTTACCATTTGTATTTTAACTCACAACTTATTACAATTCTACTTCAATTCCTTTATTTTTGATAGAAATTTGAGATGCTTCTAAGACTTTCACAACTGTTGCGCCTATTTCTGCTGATGCACGAGGGGTTTTATTTTCCTGAATGCACGCCACAAAGTCTGCCGCCATTTCAAATAGTGCTTCTGTGTCGTTAGTTTTTGGCACAAAAATATCCCCCACTCTATAATCAACCAATATTTTGGTTTTATCTTCTTCTGATTTTATTTCATAGCCAGTATCATATATTTTAATTTTCTCATATACATCTAAATCATTCCACAAAATCATTTTTTTATCACCTCCTACAAGCATCTGACGCACTTTTACGGGAGAAGTCCAAGAACAATTAAAATGAGAAATTTTGTTTGAGGCATATTTAAGCGTAAGGTAAGCAATATTTTCAATACCGTTATTTGTATGAGAAATACCTGTAGCTTGTACCGTTGTGGGTTTTTCGTTGAGAAGATAATGGCAAATAGATATGTCGTGTGCTGCCAAATCCCAAAGAACATTGACATCTGGCTGAAAAAGCCCCAAATTTATCCTTGTAGAGTCTATATAATTTATTTCGCCAAGTTCTTTATTATCAATAAGTTGCTTCATTTTTTGTACTGCTCCAGTATATAAAAAAGTATGGTCAGTCATCAAAATCAAGTTTTTTTCTTGTGCAATTTTGATAAGTTCTTGCGCTTGTGCGTAAGTAGAAGTCATTGGTTTTTCTACTAGCACGTGTTTACCTGCTTGTAGTGCTTTTTTTGCAATTTCATAATGAGAATAAACCTGCGTAGCAATCACGACAGCATTTATTTCTGTATTTTGCAAAATTTCTTCTAATGAAGCCGTTGTTTTTACAGTTGGATAATTCTGACGAACTTGTGCAAGTTTATTTTCATCAGCATCAACTACGGTATGTAGGGAGGATTTTTTTTGGGAATAGAAGTTGCGGACAAGGTTTTTGCCCCAATAACCATATCCTACAATAGCAATTTGTGTCATTAAAAATCAGTTATGAAATAATATTTTTTATAAGTTTGATGCAAATATAATATTTTTTTAGGATTTTTTGGATTTAGAGGAGTAAATTTCTCGTGCAGGATTTCCTACAACAGTCTTATTTTCTCCAATATCTCTAATAACAACTGCAGAAAGTCCGACCATTGTTTTTGTTCCAATTTGAATATTTTGAAGAATAGTTGCGCCACTTCCAATGTAGCAACTCTCACTTATTTTGACGTTTCCTGCTATCACTACGTTTGCACCTATGCAGGTAAAATCTCCTATTTCTGTGTCGTGATGAATGACTGAATTAGGCAAAACAATCACATTATCTCCAATTTTAGCATTGTGCGTAATCACCACACCAGCCATAATTAGGCAATTTGAGCCAATAGAAGCATATTTTGAAATTTTTGCGCTTGGGTGAATGATTGTTGCTAACTGATGTTTGTCTATATTTAAATCTTTACAAAAATCTTCAATAATTGTCTTCCTTTCTCTGAAAGTTGCAGGACTTCCCACACACACAAGAAACTTTAAATTATTGTACTTTTCTAAGAATTCTTTATAAGATTTTTTATAAAAATCCCTATCAAAAACTTTAAAATCCAAAGTCTTATTATTAAAATTATTTTCTACTTGTTTTTCTTTGTTATCATCAATGAACCCCAAAAAATGTGTGTCATCAGTCAGACAATCTAGGGCTTCCAAGCCATTTGCACCACAAGGAAAAATGAGAAGTTGTTGCATTTTAGATTTTTGTTTTTTGAGTGCTGATTGTTTCTGTTGTAAATTTATCTTTTAACTTCAAAAAATAAATTTCCAAATAATGATAACTTAACCAACTAATAATCAAAGAAATAGCAAATGCCCCAGTTGAATAAATAATGGTTTGTGGAAACCCAATAGGAAATCCATCTGGGGTTATTTTTAGTAGTTTGTAAGTAATAATCATCACTTGAATAGCAATAGGATGCAAAAGATACAAACCATATGTGTATTTACCCAACATAGATAAATATTTCAAACGTCCATATTTGAAAAGAGAATGTTGAGAAAAATTTTGTTCTAAAATAATAAATCCAAAAAATACGGCATTTAAAATAGGTATTAAAACAATATCATAAATACTTGGATAAATATAATTTCCATAAAACATTATAGAAAATCCAAAAACATAAATCAAAATAATCAACCATTTTTTCATTTGTGTAATGGTATGTAAAAATAAGCTAGAGTTCAAGGAATAATACGCAAAAAGTCCTCCTACCGCCAAATTTGACATCACAGAAAGCGTATGATAATAAATAACATCAGTATCAGCCCTATTAAAATAGCGAAATAGGCTGGAAATAACAATTACTTTAATAAATATGAGAGGATACCATTTTTTTGGATAAACCATAAATAAAAGTGGCCAAACCAAATAAAATTGCTCCTCAATAGAAACAGACCAAGTAATACCAACCATCATAGGGGAAGTTGCCTGTAATTTATTTTGAGCAATATAAATAGAATCAAAATTACTTAGAAATGAAATATAATACCAAATTTGATTTGGTAAATTTGTATCCATTCCTATCATTTTTTTTAAAATAGGGTAAATAAAAAACCCAAAAATTACTACAAAAAAGAAAAGAGGCCAAATACGCAGGGTTCTTCTGATATAAAAATATTTGATATTAAGTTTATTAGTTTCTTCAATTTCTTTGATAATGAGATAAGTAATTAAAAATCCACTCAAAACAAAAAAGAAAGAAACCCCTACCCCACCTGACATGGTAAAATTGATGACACGCTTATAAAAATCATTATTAGAAAGTTCCAAAATGCCCGTCTTTAACATAGAATGAGAGGCAAAAACCGCAAAAAATGCTAAAAACCTTAACGTATCAAGGTTTTCAAAGTAGATTTTATTACTAGGTATGGGTTTATCCATTATTTTAAATTATTTGTTGATGCACTTTTGACAACTTCAAAGTATTTTTTGACAAAACAACTTTTATACTCATTAAATGGATGTAGGAAAAATTGCGCTTTAATATCTTTACACCATCAGTTAAAGCAGACAGCAAAGAGAAAATAAATATCAACGCATTAAAAAGATATGCGTTTTGTGATTTTATATGATTTTTCACACAAATATATAGCTTTTTCCTAAATTTGTAGAAAATAAAATAACTTTCTCAAAAATGATAAATAACGAAAATAAAGCACAAAATAAAAAACATTTTCTTTTTCTTAAAAAAAACCTTATCTTTGCGCAAAATTTTAAGGATTATAAGTATAGAAAAAATAATCATCTAAACATTAAAAATTAAGAAAAATGGCTATCACAGCACAAGACGTAAACAAACTTCGCCAAATGACTGGTATGGGAATGATGGATTGCAAAAATGCACTCACAGAGGCAGAAGGCGACTTTGACAAAGCAATTGAAATCCTTAGAAAAAGAGGAGAAAAAATCTCTGCAAAACGTGCAGATAACGAAACTAAAGAAGGACAAGTACTTGTACACACAAACGAAGCAGGAACAGAAGGCACTATTATTGCCCTTAGTTGTGAAACAGAGCCTGTTTCTAAAACTCCTGATTTTGGTATTCTTGCAAAAAATATCCTTGATTTGGCAGTAGCAAACAAACCAGCATCTACTGATGCTTTGCTTGCTCTTAAAATTGGTGACAAAACTATTAGCGACAGCATTACGGAAATGGTCGGCAAAATTGGTGAGAAATTAGCTATTACACATTTTTCACAAATTACAGCAGAAAAAATTATTCCTTATATTCACGCAGGCGCAAAATTAGGCGTTTTGGTAGCACTTAAAGGGGTTTCTGGTGTTGATGTTGCAGCTATTGGAAAAGATGTTGCTATGCAAATTGCTGCTATGAAACCTATTGCAGTTGATAAAGATGACGTTGACCCTTCAATAGTTGAAAAAGAAATAGAAATTGGAAAAGAAGTAGCACGCAACGAAGGTAAGCCCGAAGCAATGCTTGACAAAATTGCACTTGGAAAATTGAATAAATTTTACAAAGATAGCACTTTGCTAAACCAAGATTTTGTAAAAGATGGTTCTAAAACTGTCGCACAAGCATTGAAAGATGTAACTGCAAACCTTACAGTAACAGCTTTCAGACGTGTTTCTGTAAACTAATTTTTTGAATTGTAAATTTTAAATTGTGAATGAATACAATCAATAATTTATAAAATTTATACTACAAAAGCCTTTCCAAAGTTTGGAAAGGCTTTTTATTTTTAATTTTTCTGTTTCCGTGAGATTTAGATAAATTTTGTATCTTTGTAAGATATCTTAACTCAAAACTCACAAAATATGCTTCAAATTGGTATTACTGGCGGTATTGGCTCTGGAAAAAGTATTATTTGCCGTATTTTTGGCTCTTTGGGCGCACCTATTTATGATGCAGATGCGCATGCAAAAGCCATTATGAACGAAAATGAAAAGCTAAAAAACGAAATTATACAACATTTTGGAGAAGAAAGCTACACAAAGGGGCATCTCAACCGTTCTTATTTAGCTGCAAAAGTATTTTCTGATGCTGATGCCGTAAAAAAGCTCAATAGTTTGGTACACCCAAAAGTAGCAGAAGATTATCTATTTTGGGCACAAAAGCAGTTTTCTTTGGGCGTGCCTTATGTGGTACGTGAGGCTGCACTAATGATAGAATCCAATTCTCACAAACAATTAGACAAACTTATTACGGTTTTTGCTCCTGAAAATTTGCGCATACAACGTGTTCAAAAACGTGACCCACAACGTACAGAAGCAGAAATAAAGGCAATTATTAGCAAGCAAATTAGTGAAGAAGAAAAAATAAAACTTGCTAATTATGTGATTTATAATGATGATAAAACGCCTGTTTTGCCACAAATACTAGAATTAGATGAGCGTTTTAGGAAGTAAATAGCCCCCAGCCCCAAAGTGGAGCAATACAAATACATTTAGATAACGACATTACAAGTTTGTGCACGTGGGGTATAAAACCCCACGTTACTGATTTTTTGATGAATAATATGCTTTTTATATCAGTAGCGCAGGGTTTTATACCCTGCGTATCAAAAAAATTCATAATTGTTTATTTCCTAATAATTTTCCCAGTTTCTGTGCGTTCAAATGTATCTTTATAAATAATTTCTTTGGGAATTTCGTATTTACTTAAGTTTTTAGCAAAATATTCAAAAAGGCTCTTTTCTAGCTCTTTTGGTAACACAATGCCTTCAAAAACTACTACAAGCCGTTGTCCAAGTATTTCATCTGGCAAACCTGTACAATAAAACGCCTTATTTGCGTATTTTTTAAATTGTTGCTCTGTATTTAACAAAAAAATCTCAATAGCTTTTTCTACTTTTTCTAGTTGCACTTTCACGCCTCCACTATTGATTATGTTGTCAATACGCCCCAAAAACCTAAGATATTTTGTATTATTTTGGTGCATAAATTCCACCAAGTCATTAGTTATCACTTCTTCAAAATTAGTACTCGGCGCAGTTATCACAAGGCAACCACGCTCATCTGTAAAGGTTTTTACATCTGGAAGTATCTCAAAATAATCATTATACAAATCATTTTTAGGCGGATTTATCCTTCTCAAAGCAATATGAGAAGCGGTTTCTGTCATTCCATAAGTCTGATAAACAGGTGCAGAGATAGTTCTAAAAAGGTTTTCTTGTGTTTCTGACATACTTGCGCCCCCCACGAGTATAGCGTTCATATTGTCTAAAATCAATTTATTATTAATATTACCTACATTTCCCAAAGTCGTCTTTTCTGTTAAGATTTTTTGTAGTTGCAAAGGCACAAAAGCCGCAAAATTCAAATGGATATTAAAGCGTGTTTTAGTAGAAATAATTTCAGGAATTAGTTCTAAATGATTGTCTTTCAAAGGATTAGCAGTCGGTGCAACAATAACCATTAGCATATTTGTCATTAAAGCCCTGACAATCATCATTATACCACCAATATAATTTGTATTGATGCAAATAAAGGCTATTTGGTTGGTAAATACTGTCTGATTGGTATGAAGAGATAAATAACTAATAGTAGCTTTTGCACTTGCTTCCATTTGCTTACGTGTAAGGGTGATTTGTTTGGGTGTACCAGTTGAGCCAGAGGTTTGAAAAACAAAATTTTTTGTTCCTGTAATCCATTTTTTGCAAAATTCAATAATTAAAAGTTCTTCTTCAGAAACATAAAATTTCTTCCCCTCAATAATATCATTAAACGAGATTTTCTTACTGTTTAGATAAAAATGAAGTTTTTTAAGTGTTCCCATTGTCTGTTTTTAATTATTTGAATATCAATATTTTGTATTCCATTCATAATTCATAATTTACAATTATTTTTCTGTTTTTGCAAATTTCATTCTCAAAAATTCTATTACTGCAGGAAGCACAGAAAGTATAATAATAGCCAAAATAACCAATGTGAAGTATTTTTTTACAATGGGAAGATTACCAAAAAAGTAGCCAAGTGCCAAAAAACCATTTATCCAAGCTATGCCACCAATGATATTATAAGTAATAAATTTCTTATAATCCATTTTTCCAATACCTGCCACAAAAGGCGCAAAAGTACGAATAATGGGAATAAAACGGGCAAAAATGATGGCTTTTCCGCCGTATTTCTCATAAAATGCTTGTGTTTTTTCCAAATATTCTTTTTTGATATATTTAGAATTCATTTCAAAAACTTTATCTCCTAATTTTTTTCCAATAAAATAATTAAGCGTATCACCTAAAAAAGCTGCAATAGTAAGCAAAAAAGCCATTAAAAATATGTTTAAGCCTGTATTTCCGCCAGCAATAAGTGCGCCTGTGACAAAAAGAAGGCTATCACCAGGCAAAAACGGCATAATCACTACGCCAGTTTCTACAAAAATAATCATAAAAAGTACAACATAAGTAGCTGTACCATAATCAGTTATGAGATTTCCAAGAAAACCATTAAGATTTAGGAACATTCCTTTAAAAAATTCAAAGGCTTTTTTGATTGACTCCATATAAGTAGTGAAATAGTGAGTAGTGGAATAGTGAGTAGTTTTTCAAGGTGCAAAGATAGAAAAAAACATTAAAATTTCACTTATAAAATCCGTTTTACATCATTTTTCTGTATATTTGAAAAGAAATAGCAAATGTAAAGACAAAATAACACTTCAAACAATGAAAAAGACACTTATTATAGGCGCAAGTACCAATCCAGAACGCTACGCCTACAAAGCCGCTAATATGCTTGTGGCACACAAACACGACATTGTACTTTTAGGCATACGTGAAGGAGAGCTTTTAGGCAAAATAATTCATACAGACAAACCTATTTTTGATGATATTGATACTATAACTTTATATGTATCAGCCAAAAATCAGCCAGAATGGTATGATTATATCCTGCAAACTAAGCCAAAACGCCTTATATTTAATCCAAACACAGAAAATGACGAGCTAAAAGCCCTTGCAGAAGCTAATAATATCCAAACAGAATATGCTTGCACGCTGGTTTTGCTTGCCAGCGGGCAATATTAATGTGATAATTGCATCATATACTAGGGTGATTAGCAATAATATTTCTAATCACCACAGAGGCGCAAAAAGCCCCAAATAAAGATGGCATATAAGAAATTGTGCCAAGATATGATTTTTTATGTAATTGGTTTTCTACAAGTTTCACACGAGAAATATCTGGGAGTTCTTCTGAAAAAACTGCCATAAAATCCTGTCCTCTGTTGTGTGTAATGCCTATTTTTCTCAAATTTTTACGGATTTGTTGAGCAAATTGGCAATTTTTGGTTTTCCAAATTGGAGCAATCTTTATTTTTTCTGGGTCAAAACGTCCACCTGCGCCCATTGCACTCACAAGAGGTATTTTATTATCAAGACAATTACGAATAAGCATTATTTTTGGTGAAATAGTATCAATGGCATCAATTACATAATCAAATTTATTGGTATTGTTATCCAAAACCACCCCCAACCCCTCCTTAGGAAGTTGGGGAGTCTGTTCCCCTCCTTGAAAGGAGGGGTTAGGGGTGGTTTTATCAGCAAATAATTGTTGCATTTTCTCTTCATCAAGATACTCATTCACGACATTTAAAATGATATTTGGGTTAATATCTTTCAACCGTTCTGCCATATAAAGTGCCTTGCTTTGCCCTTCAGAGCTTACCAGTGCAGGAAGTTGGCGGTTTCTGTTAGTAAATTCTATAGTGTCGCCATCTACAATGGTCATTTTTCCAATACCACTACGAGCAATATACTCTGCCGCAAACGACCCAACTCCACCTAAACCAACAACTAAAACGTGGCTTTCAGCAAGTTTTTTGATATTTTCTTCTCCAATAAGTGTTTCTGTACGTGATAACCAAGACATTTTTTTGATATATGATGTGTGATATAATGTGTGATATAATGTGTGATGTGAGATGTATTTTTTGTCGTAAATAATGTATTTACATCATATATCACACATCATACATCATATATCATAGCTGATTTTACCATGTGTGCAAGACTTACATCATTGAAAGTGAGTAATTTAAGTAATGTTCTTTCTTGAAGTTGCATATTTTTGATAATTTGAGTAGGTTTTATCACTCCTTTTTGTAGATTTTGTTGAACTTGCCCCACAAAATCTTCTAAATATTGGATTTTTTTATTAAAAATAGCTTTCCCATCACTTATTTGCGGATTATGACCACAAAAAATAGTATCAAAATCTTCTTTTTCAACTTTTTTAAGTGTTTTTATAGTTTGATAAATATCTTCTCCTTTCCTAAAAAACTTAATTTTAGTGTTTACAAACAAATCACCAGAAAAAAGCCAACCTTCATTTTTCTCCAAAAAAACGGTATGGTCAATGGAATGCCCATCAGCAAAGATAGGATAAATAATGTGTTTTGGAGTAATTATTTTTTCTGGGAAAGGTGCAAAAACACCCTTTGCAGGCTTTATTTTGCCAAATAAAAATTCTTCATACGGCAAAACAGGAAAACTGCTTTTAACTTTCTCTTGTGTATAGGTATGTGCGTAAGTACAGATGTGAGGTGTGTGTGCCTGTGTTTTCTCTTGCAAAATGGCACAATTTCCTGTGTGGTCTTCGTGCCAATGTGTAAGCGCAATTTGTTTTATTTCACTTATAGGAAGATGTTTTAGGACAAGTTTTTCACAATTTCTTTGGGCAGTATCAATCAGTAATCCATCAATAAAATAACAAAAAACAGTAATATAAGGCTTCAAAAAAAGTGGAGCATAGCCAAATTCGTAGATTTGGACGTTTTTATGATATGTTTTGTTGAAAGTTTGCAAGTTTATTTTTTTATTTTTTGCTAGATTATTTGACTATTTTCACTTTTCTTAAAATAACAAAAAACTGCTTTTGCTACCTTGTAAAGAACAAATATTAACACAATAATATTGATAAAATTCCAAATATGAAGTGATATATAAACGCTTTTTTGGAATGTGGTCATACTTGCTAAACTCAAATATTCTCCTTTATCTTCGTGATAATGATACTCATAATTCCATAAAAGCAACGGAAAAACCCTATAAACAGCCCAATCAAAAATCCCTAGTAAAAGCGAAATTATAATAATTTTTTGTTTAAACAAAGCTAAAATATACACAATAGAAATCACAAAAAACGGAATAGAGGTCATTTCAAAATCTCCTATATAACTTCCAAAAACGTAAATAATAGCATACCAAAAGGCATATAAACTTAATATTGAAATAATTATGTATATTTTTTTATTCAGAAATGAAGCTATCAAAAGGCAAACACAAAGGAAAAAATAAACACAAAGAAAAGGATTTGTTTCTGGGAAAAATGCCACTCTAAAATCCCAAGTCAAAAATTGCCACAAAAGGTCTACAAAGAGGTTAAATATGGAATTTTCATAAATAAACGCCCACGTAAAACTATGATTATAAATGATTTGGATAAAGGAAAATGCTATTATAGTCAAAATCCCTAAAATGATATTTATTGTTTTTTGTGTCATTATTTTGATAACAATCTTCCCACCACAAGCACCACAAATAAATGCGCCCAAACTGCCTCTATTACTGCTACACGTGCCATCAAAGGACTTACTTTTTCATAAAGTTGGTTAAAATTTCCTAAAACACTCATACTATAAGCGGCTGCCTCAATGTAAGTTAATGTTGTTCCTATTTCTGGTGTATTTCCAAATGCATTACTATCTAAAATACCTATTACATCATAAACACCTCCAAAAGCCCAAGCAATCATAAAATATACACAGGCAGCACCCCAAAGACGTTCTGTTTGCGTAGTTTCATCATCAAAAATCTCTTTGATTGTATAAAAAATTACCGTAAAAGTACCCGTAGAAAAACACGTTTGTACAAGTAAATGATAGTATTTTTTACCTTCTATTTGCACGAAAAAAAATGGATTTTGAATAATACAACCTACAGAAAATGCAATAACAAAACTTACTAAAATAGTATTTAAAATAAATCTATTTTGTGTAAATTGTTTCAATAGAGCATAAACAGAAATAATATAAATGGTTGTTCCTACCATAAATATAACTTCTGATGTCAAAATAGCCGTTTTTTGCCAACCAAAAGCAGCCCGCAAAAATTCTTTTGTAAACAAAATATTAAATAGGGCTATTGTTTGAATAATTACATTCCTTTTGAAAGCGTATAAACGAGAACCATCAGTACATACAGTCATCTTGAGTTGTTAGTTGTAAATTGTGAGTTATTTATGAATTATTTTCACAAAAAAACCTACAAAATGTTAAGATGTAGGTTTTTTTCTTCAGAAATAGTATATTTTTATTTCAAATTGTTTATTTATTTGTACTTTGCTTGCACACTTTCTTCTCAAAATTAGCCTAAATAAGGTTTTAGTGCTTTGCTGCGTGATGTATGACGCAAACGGCGGATAGCTTTTTCTTTTATCTGACGCACACGCTCACGTGTAAGGTTAAATTTCTCTCCAATTTCTTCCAAAGTCATAATACTTTCACCATTTAAGCCAAAGTAAAATGTAACAACATCAGCCTCACGTTGCGTAAGTGTAGATAACGCACGTTGTACTTCTTTGCGTAAAGAATCTGACATTAGTTCAGAGTCTGGTGTGTCTTCACTATCATTTTCAAGCACGTCCAAAAGACTATTTTCCTCACCTTGTACGAAGGGCGCATCCATAGAAACGTGTCTGCCTGATATTTTCAAAGTATCAATTACTTCAGATGTAGAAACTTCTAATACCTCTGCAAGCTCTTCTGGTGAAGGTTCACGCTCAAATTTTTGCTCTAATTCTGAGAAAGTTTTAGAAATTTTATTCAAAGAACCTACTCTATTGAGTGGCAAACGCACAATTCTTGATTGTTCTGCCAATGCTTGCAAAATAGACTGACGTATCCACCAAACTGCATACGAAATAAATTTAAACCCACGAGTTTCATCAAAGCGTTGAGCAGCTTTGATAAGCCCCAAATTACCTTCATTTATCAAATCACCCAAAGAAAGACCTTGATTTTGGTATTGTTTCGCAACGGAAACAACAAAACGCAAATTAGCTTTTGTAAGTTTTTCTAGGGCAAATTGGTCTCCTTCACGAATGCGCTTGGCAAGTTCTACTTCCTCGTCAGGTGTTAGCAAATCAACTTTACCTATTTCTTGCAAATACTTATCCAATGATTGTGATTCACGGTTGGTGATTTGCTTACTAATTTTTAGTTGTCTCATTTGGTTGATTTAAAGTTTACTCATCAAGTTACAGTTATAATTTTACTATAATTCTAACGTAACAAAAGTGAAAAAAGTTTGATTCCCTAAAATTATTACAAAAAAATACAAGACGCAAAGATAAGTATATTTTCTGAGGTTTTTAGTTTTTTGCTAATTTTTAAATCAAATTTAAAGATTGTTCTTTGATTTTTTCCAACTCATCTTTCATAGTAATTACGTGGCGTTGAATGACCACATTGTTAGCTTTTGAGCCAATAGTATTGATTTCTCTACCTATTTCTTGCGCCAAAAAACCTAATTTTTTGCCATTAGAATCTTTGTTTTCTAGCATTTCTACAAAATAATCCAAATGATTTTTCAGCCTAATTTTTTCTTCTGTAATGTCCAACTTTTCAAGGTAATAAATCATTTCTTGTTCAAAACGGTTTTGGTCATAATTTTTGTCATTATGTATCTCCTCAAGGCGTGAAGCTATTTTTTGCCTGGCAAATTCTATGCGTTTTGGGTCTTCTTCCGCAGTAAGCGTAAGTGCATTATCAATATTTTTGATACCTTCAGAAAGCTGTTTTGCAAGTGTATTTCCTTCCTGTACACGAAATTTGTCGCAATCTTGCAATGCTTCTTTGAGTGTATTTTCTATCAAAATCCACTCTTCTTTTTCTAGTGTAGAGGTACTTTTACCTGCTGACGAAGTTTCAAAAAACTGCACTGCCATACGAAAACAGTCGTGTGTGGGAGCTTGTACTTGTGAGGCTATTTCTAAAAGTTGATTGTAATAAGCCGTAATTTGCGTAGCATCTAATTCAATGCTGGTGAGGGCGGTTTTGCGTTGAAATTCTATGTTTACGGAGATTTTCCCACGTTCCAAATACTGTTGAATGATATTTCTAATTTCCAGTTCTTTTTCATTCAGAAATTTGGGATTTCTTAGTGAAATATCCGCAAATTTGGAGTTGATAGTTTTGATTTCTATGTTAAGAAATACATCTGCAGTATCTTTTTGGGCTTTTCCATAGCCAGTCATTGATTTTATCATTAGATATTTTTTGTTTTAGTACGCTTACACTTTACAAATCATCTCTTTAAGGCATTCTATCCACATTGGGTGGTCGTTTAGGCTTTCCACGAGTTGCCAATGTTCTCCGCCATATTCTTCAAAAAGTTCTTTATACTCATCACCCACTTCAATGGTAGTTTCCAAACAATCTGACACAAATGAAGGAGAAAAAGCCAATACTTTTTTATAGCCTTTTTTATCAAACTCTTTGATGATGTCGTCTGTATAAGGTTTTATCCAAGGGTCTCGCCCAAGTCTAGACTGAAAACTTGTTGTACAATTTTCTTGTGAAAGCCCTAATTTTGAGATAATTAGGCGTGTTGTAGCAAAACATTGCGCCCTATAACAGTATTGATTATCTTTATGAATACTTTTACAACAACCTTCAACGTGGTTTCCCTCCAAAAATTGTTCTTTTTTCAAACAAGTATTGCTACAATCTCCTTTCCTAATTTGTCTTTCTGGAAGTCCGTGATAGCTAAACAAAAAATGGTCATATTTTTCTTTTTCTATGTGCTTTTGGGCAATATCTGTAATGGTATTTAGAAAAAGTTCATTATCATAAAAATTAGAAATGAAGTCAATAGAAGGGATTATTTGCCAATTACTCACAATTTCCATTACTTTTTCTTGCACAGAACCTGTAGAGGCAGACGCATATTGAGGAAACATAGGCAAAACAATGATTTTCTCATAACCTTTGAGTTTAAACTCTGCAAGTGCTGTATCAATACTAGGAGATTGGTAACGCATAGCTAGTTTTACTTCATAATTTGCAGGCAAAACCTCTCTCAAAAGCCGTTCTACTTCATAACCATAGACTTTGAGAGGAGAGCCTTTATCTGTCCAAACTTCTTTATAGATTTTTGCAGACTTGGGCGCACGAAAAGGCGCAATAATTAGGTTTACAAGCAACCAACGTGGGATAAAAGGAAAGTCTATTACACGACCATCCATTAAAAACTCTCTCAAATATTTACGCACATCTGGCGTTTTAGGGCTATCAGGTGTACCCAAATTAACTATAAGAACTCCAATCATTTTTTAATTATGAATTATGAATTGTGAATTGTGAATTATATTTAACTTTCCAAAAGTTTAAAACTTTTGGAAAGTTCATAGCTAAAAACAGAAATGAGCAAAGCAATGTTTGGAATTGTATAAAATCATTCAAAAATAGGGATTTCAGCAAGTTGGATATGTTTATTGTTGATATAATCCATTTCATAAAAACACGCTTCTATGCCATTGCTTATCATTACGTAACGTGCTTTAATGATAAAATTGTACTGTGAAACCTGAAAAATAGTATTATCACAGAGTTTTATGTACATTGCCTTACATTCTAACAACAAAAAAGGCTCTCCCAAACGGTCATAAACTATCAAATCTGTACGTTTTTGCCGTTTATTATAATTTAAACCGCTTTCTGCACGCATCAGCGCAAGCGGATATTCAAGTTCACAAAGCGCACAGATAAGCTGCTGGCGTACATATTCTTCTGGTGTGAAAACCAAATTTTTCTTACGAATTTTATCATAAATGTACAATTCACCATTTTTTTTGGTGATTTTATGTGCATATTCTGGTAAATTAAGTAAAAACATTTTTTGAAGTGTGAGGTGTGAAGTGTGAGGTAAAATACATTACACAATGTATTTTTTTCATATTTCACATATCACAAGCGCAAATTTACTAAAAAAAGTGTAAAAATTAGAAAAACCTATAAACAAAAATCTATAAAACTAGTACGAAACTTTTTATATTTAATTACGTAAGGAGTATAAATATAAAATGATTTCCTCTTTCTATCAAAAAATATTTCAAAAGTTTGATTATCAACCCATTATAATGATTTATCCTTCATAATTTACAAGTTATAATTTACCCCTCACAAGTTTATTAAGATAAAATTTCTAAAAACCTTGTTTATTAAGAAAATATGTTTTAATTTAGCGTTTGAGTTGCTATAAATGAACTTATATAGAATTTAATTCAGAAAACAGAAAATTAACGAAACAATTTAGGAAGGAAACAAGTATTAAATTCGCTACAAATCTTAACACTTAAATACATAAACATTTATATATAATTTATGTCAACATATAAATTTACGTTTGCAGACAAACAACAGAAAACGCCTATTATCAAAGTAATAGGCGTTGGCGGCGGTGGTAGCAATGCCGTTAATCACATGTTTTCTTGCGGAATAAAAGATGTGGAATTTATTATTTGCAATACAGATTCTCAAGCCCTCAATGGTAGCCAAGTACCTATAAAATTACAAATAGGAGCAAATCTTACAGAAGGATTGGGTGCAGGCGCAAACCCTGAAAGAGGCAAACAAGCAGCATTAGAAAATAAAGAAGATATTAGAGAACTCCTTAGTGTAAGTACCAAAATGTTGTTTATTACGGCTGGTATGGGTGGTGGAACTGGTACAGGAGCTGCGCCTATTATTGCGCAGGTTGCAAGAGAACTAGGTATTTTGACTGTTGGTATTGTTACTGCACCTTTTAGTTTTGAAGGTACAAAGAAGATTATGCAGGCTAACATAGGCATTGAAGAAATGCGCAAATATTGTGATACAGTACTTGTGATTTCTAATGACAAATTGCGTGAAATTCATGGTAATATGACTATGGCTCGTGCTTATGCAGAAGCTGATAATGTTCTCGCAACTGCTGCCAAAAGTATTGCAGAGATAATCACAGTAGAAGGACATATCAATGTAGATTTTGAAGATGTGCGAACTGTTATGAGCAACTCTGGAACGGCACTCATGGGGTCAGCAAAAGCGGAAGGAGAAGGTCGTGCACTGAAGGCAATAACAGAAGCCCTTGCTTCACCGCTTCTCAATAACAGAGATATTAGTGGTGCAAACAAAATATTGCTTTCTATGATGTCTGGTGAACAAATGCCTCTTCTAATGGACGAGATGATGCTCATTACAGAATATGTAAAAGAACACGCAGGAGAATATTCTGAACTCATTTTTGGAGAAGGAACAGACACCACACTTGGGGAAGCTCTACGAGTTACCGTTATTGCAACAGGATTTTCTATTGATACAGATGTAAAAACAGAAAAAAAAAATACAACTGATAATACCGCAGTTAAACTAGAAGTTGAAGCAAATATTGAAAAAGATATCACTCCAATTATAGAGGTTGTTACGCAACCTATTGTTGTAAAGCATACTATTACACCAGAATTAGAGGCAAAAATACATAATCTACAACACGAAATTTCTCCTAAAAAAGAAGTTATAACTGAAATAATACCACAAATGGTAGTAAAAACAGTTACTGAAACGGTAGAGGAAACAGTAGAAAACGTGACAAAAGTAGGTGAATTTATTATTAAAGAGAGTTTTGGAGAGAATTTTAAGCAAGAATTTAATGACGTTCTTAATGATACGCTTGCAGAAAAACCAAGAGAAACACTTAATGATACTCTCAACAATATTTTGGAAGAAACGGAGCTTGCAATGCTGAATAATATTGTTAGCAAAAAAGTAGTCGTTGAAGTAGAAAATACCCCAAAAGTAATGCTTCCATCTGAAAAATTAGAGGCATTGAGAAAGGATTTTAAGAATAATAATAAAGAAGAAAATCTTACCCTAGATACGGGTGAGATGGAATTAGACAAAAAACGCCAACTTTTGGAACAAAAAAGGCTAGAACGTCTGAAAAACTTTAATTATAATTCTGACAACGAAAAAGAAAACGACAAGGTTAAAGATGCAAAAGACAAATACGAAACTCCTGCTTACAAGCGTCAGAATGTAGATTTGGATAAAGTAGCACATTCTTCTGAAAAGAAAATTTCTAATTTGAATATCAATGATGATAATAATATACTAGGAACTAACAAGTTTTTGAGTGATAAACCTGATTGATAAGAAAGAAGTATGAATGTAAAACTTTGATTATCGTTCTTTTGTAAAAATAAAAAGATTAAGTTATTTAGTCTTCGTTCCTAAACAGAAAAACCTTCAAAATTCTTAGAATTTTGAAGGTTTTTCTGTTATAACTTTATTTTTCATACCTCTAACTTCATACCTCAAAAATCATCTTCTCAAAGTAATAATAATAGCCACGAGTGATATTACGCTTGAAATAGAGGCAATAACGGGTGCAAAGTCGTTTAGACTTTCCACAAAAGTTTTCCTAACTGGCTCTACATAAATAATATCATTGGGCTGAACAGTCAAATTAACTCTTTGCATACCTTCAATAGTGGATAAATCTATCAAAAAAACATTTGGTTTCTGCAAATCTCCACGAATAAGCCGCACATTTCTAGCTCTGTGGTCGTTCGGGAAACCACCTGTTTGTGCTAAAATCTCAATAATAGATACATTTTCATTTACTAACGGAACAACCATTCCTGTACCTCCTTTAAGCACTATCACACGCCTGCTGATACATTGTGTACGTACATAAGATTCTGGGTAAAATTTCAAAAACTTACTAGAAAGTAAACTATCCGCTTGGCTAAGTTTCAGACTATCTAATTTTTGCCTTCCAATCATAGGTAGTTGTACTTCTCCGTTCATTTCTATCAAAAAACCTACTTGCCCAGTACCACTAACAGAGCCACCTTGCCCTGCTGCCTGTCCTGCACCACCACCACTTGTAACATTGGTATTCGCCTGCTCTACTCCTGCAATGGCTTTGAGTTCTTGCCCATTATTACTATAAACTTTGAAGGAAATACGGTCATTTTTTTGTAGCACATAGTTTGTTTCTACGTTCATACGTGCAAGCAACAATTTGTTAGAAATAAGGTCTCCTTTTGTTGTAAAGAGAATATTTTGGCGGTAAACCCCACAAGAACTTAGTGTGAGGCTCGTAATAAAACCAACTAATAGGAATATAATAACAGAAAGGATATTTTTTTTATATTTACGCATAATTTTCTTAAAAATTTTCATTCATAAATTGCTCAAAAGTAGGTAATTCTAAGTCTTTTCCAGAAATAATAGGGTTTTTATTCCCCCAATCAATATTAAGTTTTTTATCATTCCAAAGTAAGCCACTTTCTGACTCTTTATGATAAAAATTACTACATTTATAGGCAAAAACGGCTTCTGTAAGTGTTATAAAGCCGTGCGCCATACCCGCAGGCACAAAAACACGGTTATGCTTTTTATCATCAACCAAAAAAGTGTCGTATTTTCCAAAAGTCAGAGAATCTGGGCGCATATCCACTACCACATCAATAACGCTACCAAAAGGCACATAAACAAGTTTGTCTTGTGCAAAAGGTGGTTTTTGAAGGTGTAAACCTCGCAAAACATTTTTCTTAGAAAGCGACTGATTATCTTGTACAAAAGCTAAATTGATGCCTTTTTCCCGAAATATTTTCTCTTGATAGGCTTCAAAAAAAATACCACGCTCATCTTCAAAAATGCGTGGTGTTATCTCAAAAACGCCTTTTATAAAAGATTCTCTAAATTCCATAAGTGATTCTAAATAAAGTTTAATTTCCTTTTCTTTGTTTTATATTTTACAAAGGTAATCAATTTAGTTTAGAAAATTATTATAAAAATAAAAAACATAGAATTTTGTATTCTATGTTTTTTATCTTGCCTATACAGCATCTATGTGGTATAATGAAAATTAACAGCCATAAATCTCCAGAAATTCTGCTGATGCGTAGCCTTCTTTGTTACCATAAATGACTTTAAACCAAGTTGTACCTGTTTCTTCATCTACAATTGGGTCTTCTGCAAGCAAATAAACTTCTTTGTCAAAAGGAATAATAGTAATCTTTTTACCTTCTTTGCTTGGCTCTTCACGTAAAGTAAGCCCAGATTTGGCAGATACTGTAGCAGTACTAAAATTCAAGTAAGGACTGAAAATATAGCCTTCTTTGTTTTTAAAACGTACTTTGCACCAATTGCCTGTTTTTCCTGAAATGGTAGAAGATTTTTCTAAAAACTCCAAAATAACTATTTCTGTTTTATTTGGAATATTGGTAATAGATGTTCCTTTTGTGCTGGGTTTTTCACGCAAAGTTAAGCCACCCTCTGCACTAATAAGTGCTTTTTGTAAGCCCCCGTCCATATTTGTATTGTGTTCATCTTCAGAAGTGTTAGTTTTTGTGTCACTAGTAGCTTCCAATTTATTACCCATACGCAAATATCCACCAAAACAATAGCCTTCCTCGTCATCAAAACGCACTTTATACCAATTTGATTCTTTGCCTTTAACCGTAATTGCCTCTCCTTTTTCTAAGATTTCTACCACGCCATTAGCAGGAATAAGGTCAATGATTTTTGATTTCATTGAGGGTTTTGTGCGCATTGTAAGCCCAGATTTGGCAGTTACGACAGCGGTTTTTGCTTCATTTGATGTTTCTTCTCCATCACTTTTTGAAGAATTATCTTCTTTTTTTTCAGAAGATTTGTCTGCTGCTTTGTCAGAAGAAAGTTCAGAAGTTTTGTTGTCTTCTTTTGCTTTGTCTGCTTTTCCGCCACAACTTGATAGCGTATTTGAGAGAATGGCAACAACGCCAATCATTACAAGAATTTTTTTCATTTTTGAATTGTTTTTGATGATTTTTTAGAAAGATTGTACCGCAATAATACTGATTTTTTTGGAAAAATAAAAATTAAATAAATTTTCAAATAAATAATTTTAATAATCTGATTATAAGCATTTTGTATTTATTCTCTCACATATATTTGGTAGGTATAAGTGATTTCTTTGCTTTTTCCAGCCTCCAAATCAACTTTCCATTCAACATCATTTCTATTATTCAAAACATTATACATATCAACTTTTTTGGTTGTTTTCCAATCAATATTAGTTTTGAGCATTTCTCCAATAACTTCACGTTTGATTTGCACTTTAACGGCAATATTTTTGTAGTTTTTCACTTCAATTTTGCCCTCAACCGTAATTAAATTATAATTGTAATTGTTTAATCTTTTGATATTTTGCTTTTCATCTATAATTTTTTCTACATCTTTTACCAGAATATCAGAAGACAAACTAAGTTTTACCTCCGTAGTGCCACCTGTGGGCGTATAATTAAGCCTATCTTGGCTCACAATTCTATCTACACCAGCAGTTTTTTGGGTCATAAATATGCTTCCTGTCGTAAAAGGCTGTTTTGTTTGATTTTGAAACTGCAATGAATGTTGTACCAAATTTATTCTTGTGGTAATTTCACTGTTTCTATAACTATAACTGTTATTTTCAAGGTTTGGATTTAAAATAACACAATAAATATTTTCATAATCAATTTGTGTTTCAAACAACGGATAAGTGGCTCTTTCACCTTTTTTCAGGTTAATATTGCTTGCAGGATAAAAAAACAAATCTTCGCCTTGTTGCCCATCATTCATAGTGGTGGCAGTTTCTCTTGATGAAGATGAATAATTAGTATTTTGTGAAATATTGGCAAAATTATCATTTCTAAGCGTGTTGTAGCGGTTTCCACTAGCAGACGCACCAGATAATTGGCTCAAAAAATTATCCAAAGAAAGGTTGCTTACAAGCGGAGAAGGTGCATTATCATACAAAAAATTAGCAATACCTACTGCAAAGTTTATTTGGGCATTTTGTAGGTCTTCTGCATCATTGAGAAGTTGTGCAGAAAGCATCAATTTGGCTTTATTTTTATCAATTATTTGCAACTGATAATTAGGAAACCAACTAATTCCCTTTGACAAATACATTGTTTCTATGGGCTGGGAGCTGTTTTGTTGTGCAAAATCAATTCTAATAACTTTTTGCATTCCTTTAGTTTCTACTTCCGTTTTTTCGTAGGTTTCAATAAAAGTGATGTCTTTCATTTTCAAGAAGATATGTTTAGAGCCGTCAGTATTGAGCATTACCATTTTCTCTGGATTAGCAACAATTTCTCTGTTATCATCTGGAATAAAAATCATTTTGGGCGTTTCTGAAGGTGTTACACTCACTAATTTACCTTCAAAAACATTTTTATCACAATATATTTTTACTTTTTTATTGATGCTGCTCATCAAAATATCATTAAAACTAATAGCAACATCTTTGCTAACTACTTCTTTTTGAGATGTTTGTATAGTTTTTATTGAATTATTGCTGGCGTTGAACCACAATGAGCCAAAAGTAGCTTTTGGAATAGTTTTTAGTTCATAAAAGCCTTTTGAGGCATCTATAACTTCTTTTTTTACCATAAAAGCGTCACCATTTTTGAAAGCCGTAACAAATTGTGTGGTTTGCGCCTGAATAATGCCACAAACTAGCGTAAGAATAAGAATAAAGGGTATTTTAAGAGATATTTTTTTCATTGGAATATAAT
The DNA here is from genome assembly GCA_043771315.1 of Raineyaceae bacterium. Classification (GTDB taxonomy): domain Bacteria; phylum Bacteroidota; class Bacteroidia; order Cytophagales; family Thermonemataceae; genus JANYGM01. The sequence continues at coordinate 3,328 of JAYVHJ010000488.1, read as the reverse complement.
ATTTTATGTTTGTAATAGTTTATGCAAAATCATTAAAAAAATTATTAAAACCTATTTCTAAAAAATATTTTCTATTTTTGCGCTTGAAATCATTACTCAATTAACGCCACAATAAATTTCAAAATAAATTTTAAGAATGAAAAGAAAAAATATCATTAGTTTGACCATTGCGTTTGCGTTTTTCACTCTTGCAATTTCTGGATTATTGCTTTATTTTAAGCAAAAAGCGCATATTGTAGAAATAGGACATACTATTTTTGGGCTTTTATTTGTCGGATTTGCGGTTTTTCACGTTATCAATAACTGGCAATCACTAAAAAATTATTCAAAAGACCGTACAAGTGGAAAATTACAAAAAGAATTACTTGTGGCAAGCATTATTTTTGCCGTTTTATTGGTTGGTGTTGGTACAAATATTTTAGAGCCTGTAGCAGAGGCTGGGAGAGTTTTTGCTAAGAAAAAAGAACAAGTCAAAAAAATAGCTTTTGAAGAAATTGAAACCAATAAAAGCCTAAAAAGAACGCCTATAAGCATTTTAATAGAAAAAAATAAAGCTGCAAAAATGCCTATAATAGCTATTTGGCTAGAAGATTCTACACATAAATTTATAGAACCAATTTTTGTTCCTGCAAAAATATTAGTTGACAAACAAGGAGAAGAACAACCTGAAATAAAAGACTTTTCACCTACTTTTTTGCCAACTTTAATGGCAAAAAACTCTACAATTAAAAGTAATTATGACAAAGCTACGCCAAAAGATAATTTTATCCTAAAAACACAAATAACGCAACAACAAAAATGTTTTATTGTAATGGAAATTGCCTCTGAAAGCAAAACTGAACGCTATGAAACGCCATTAAACAACGTAGAGAATAACGTTTTTAAATTAAAATCAGAAAGTAATAGCTTGATAAACAAAGCATTAGTTATATTTTAGATAATATTTCAAGAAAATCATTATAAAAGAATAAAAACGCTTAAAATTTTCATTTTAAGCGTTTTTATGTGAGGTAACTGGCGGATTTGAACCGCCGTAGGAGCTTTTGCAGAGCTCTACCTAACCGCTCGGTCAAGTTACCTTATTTGTACTATTTGGGTATTGTTTTTCAAAGAATTATATAGAAATTGCAAGTTTTTTTTTCTTTGTGCCACAAATGTACGACTTATTTTCTAATAAAAAAATTAAAACTGTTTTTTTTCTTAATTTTGTGAAATATTTGTAGAGATGAGAAATAACTCACAACTCACAATTCACAACTCACAACTCAAAAAATGCGCCTTATTTCAAAACCTGTTTTGTGCAATTATTACGTTACGTATAGATGTAATGCGGCTTGTGGCTTTTGCGACATTTGGGAGCGTCCCTCTCCGTATATTACGCTAGAAAATGCAGAAAAAAATATGCAAGATTTGAAAAAGTTGGGCGTGAAGGTTATTGATTTTACAGGTGGTGAGCCTCTTTTGCATAGAGAAATTGATGTTTTGCTTGCACTTGCTAAAAAATATAAATTTATTACAACCCTTACAACGAATTGTTTGCTTTATCCTAAGTTTGCAGAAAAATTGAAAGGCAAAATTGATATGTTGCATTTTTCCTTAGATTCTCCCATAAAAGCTGAACACGACTCTTCCCGCAAGGTTGCGTGCTTTGATTTTGTAATGAAATCTATAGAAATAGCCAAAAATTTGGGTGAAAGACCAGATATTTTATTTACAGTTTTTGAGAACAATTTACATCAAATTGAGCAGGTTTGGAAAGAAATTTGTTTGCCAAATGATTTAATTTTAATACTTAATCCTGCGTTTAGTTATAATAATATTGATGCTGGACTTTCAAATGAGCATCTTAACACGCTTTCTAGTTGGGGGAAAAAGAAAAATATTTACCTGAATGATGGTTTTATAGCTTTGCGCAAAGATGGCGGCAATCATACAGACACGCCTGTATGTAAGGCAGCAAGTGCCTGCCTTGTTATTTCGCCAGAAAACAAGTTGGTTTTGCCTTGCTATCATCTTGGAACAGAAGAATTTGACATAAATAATGATTTGTATAATCTTTACAAATCTGATAAAATTCAGCAAATAATAGCCACAGAAGGTAAATTGCCTGCTTGTGAAGGTTGCGTGATAAATTGTTATATGCAGCCTTCTTTTGCGGTAGAAATCAATAAATATTTTTGGAAAGCCTTGCCTAGCACGCTCAAATACAATTATTTAAAAGGAACTTGGAAAAACTTATTGCCTTTTTAGCGTTTTCTTACTATTTTTAATAGTTTTTATCTTATATTTGCAAAATTTTTAAACCGCCAAAATCAATAATTATTGTCTTCTTTTATGAAAAAAAACACCATTTTTTTTAGTTTTCTTACATTATTATTTTGTGCTTTTTTAGCTAGCTGTGGCACAGAAACAGCAGAAAGCAATATTAACGACCCTTGTCTTCCAGCTATTGATATTTCTAAAATAAATAATTCAGAAATAAACGTAAAAATAGAACGTGTTGATAATGATATTTTTGCACTAAAAACAAAAGAAGAAATTAGTGCTTATTTTAAGAAAAATCAACTTTTTACCAAAAAATATATTCAGTTAGAACGCTTTGGTGGCAATGATAGTATTCCTGTAAAAGAAATTTATAGCCTAATTTCTAACAAATATCTAGATACCTTACATCAAGATTGTAACCGTATTTATGGAGATATGAAACCATTAGAAAATGAACTTACAAATGCTTTTAAACACATAAAAGCTATTTATCCTGATTTTGTGCCTCCACGAGTACAAACTATGATTACAGGCTACGGAAAGGGCGCACGTTTGCGTGAAATGCCAGATATGCTTATTAGTAAAGAGCTGATAGTAATAGGATTGGAGTTTTTTTTAGGAAACAAATATAAATATCAGCCAGACGTACCAGAATACATTGCAAGACGTTATACAAGAGAAAATATTGTACCTATGATTGTAAGAGAAATCAGTACAGCATATAATAAATATGATGAAAAAGACCGTACAATGCTTGGAGAAACAGTTTTTTATGGAAAGACGTATTATTTTATGCAAAGTGTACTTCCTTGTATGCCAGATTCTATTGCGCTGGGTTACACCAATCAACAAATGAAAATGGCTTACTATAACAGAGCAACTATTTGGAAACATTACATTGATAAACAAATATTTTTCAATGCAAAAAATAATGTCGTCAAAGATTATATGGACGAAAGTCCCTTTACTTTACCTATTAGCCAAGATTGTCCTGGTGCTATTGGGCGTTGGTCAGGCTTGCGTATGGTACGTGCTTATATGCAAAAAAACCCTAAAAGAACCC
>JAYVHJ010000487.1:0-10187 GCA_043771315.1 Raineyaceae bacterium | reverse complement strand
CAAACGCCAAACGCCTTTAAACCTTAGTAGAATAGTACTTTTAGCTGTTCTTTTCTCTTCTTTTGCATTTTTAGCAAATGCACAGTTATTCACCCCTGGCGGAACTGTGGGAACTTCTGTCAATAATAATGTGGGCATCAGAAATTCTTTTCCGTGGTTTCCCTTTCAAGTTTGGGATGGTGGTACAAGCATCTTTACTGGCGTAAGCATAGACCCTGGCAATAATCCTTCTGAAATTGGGCAAATGGTATCACTCAAAAGCCATAATAGCGGACTGCTTGTAAATGTAGGTTCGCAAGATTCTGGGCGTGGGCAATCTGGTATTTTATTTGGTACTGGTGTTGATGCAACAGCTCAAAAAACAACATTATTTGCACAAACTTTTGATTTTAATTTTATAGCTTATGCAGATATTTTGAATAAAACTACTTTAGCAGGCACAGCAATAGGCACAACCGTTGGCACAAAAGTAGTAACTATAAATAATATTCTTGGTCAAGGTCCGCATTTACGTGTACTTGGTGGTATCAAGGCGCAAAAAGTTACAGTTACCCAAAACGTCTGGGCAGATTATGTTTTTGCAGACGACTTCAAACTGCGTCCACTAGCGGAAGTAGCTACTTTTATTGGCAAAAACAAACATTTGCCTGATGTGCCTTCTCAAAGCGAAATCACCGCTAATGGCTTGGATTTGGGCGAGATGCAAAAAATCCATATGCAGAAAATAGAAGAACTTACTCTGTATCTTCTAGAGCAAGAAAAACGTATCCAAGAACTGGAACAAAAATTGCTGCAAATCTCCAAAAAGAAATAAAGTGTTTGAACCAGGATTTTTAGGATTTACGAGATAAAAAAGGATAATACATTTTCTTGTCGTTTTTATATTTTGTATAATCCTTCTAATCTTACAATCCTAAAAATCCTGCTTCTGACAAATGAACCGCAAATAACCCTACTATAACTATGAAATACACTATTTTTATATCTGTATTGCTGTTGCTTTTTGGTGGCTGCCAAAAATGCAAAAAAGAAGTATGCCCAGCCCCTACAAGTGCGAAGTTTAAGATGTACCAGCCGCTATATTATTATGATGGATATGATAATGATAAAAAAATATATACACCTGAAAAAACTTACATAGCAGATGAAGATGTATTTTTTATGGAAAGCACTATTACTTTTGAGGCGGAAGACTCTATGGCAACCTCTTACGAGTGGAAAATAGGAGATGACAGCAGAGTTTTTACGACTAAAAAGTTTAGTTTGCGCTTTAAGGAAAATGATTTGGGGGCAGTACGCCAGCTAGATATACGCCTTATTATCAAAAAAACGCCTGTTTCTTGTAATGCTGGTGATAATGGTATTGATACGCTTGTACGTAAAGTAAATTTTATCAATGGGCGCACAGAGCTTGAAAAGTGGGCTATGTATGGAAAATATTTGGGGTACAATGAAGATGAACCAAATAAAAAATTTACTATTGAGATAAAACGAGAAATAAGACCATCAGCTGTATATGAAGACGTATATGGTATTGGTCTAAATTATGTTGTTAATTTATTACCAAATTGTTTATCCAATGGTGATGCAGTTTATATCACCATTGGAGGGAATAATTCTGCAGCCACATTTGGTTGGCCTGAAAGCCCTTTATATTTATTAGGGGCTTACACTTGTGTTTGTGATGGTAATCAAAGGCAGCTAGCTTATTTATCATCAGATAAACAACAAATAACTGTGTTGTATGGGCTATTTAATATAGATAGGACTACTGGAAAATATTCACCACGAATAAATAAAAAATTCATAGGCAAAAGAATTCTTTAAAAAAAATTAAATAACTGAAAAATGAAATACATTAAATTTGCTATTATAATGATAATATGGTTGTTAGGGCATAAAATAAATGCTCAAACCAATTGTACAGACCAAATAAAAACAATAACTCCAACTATCAATCTTTGGAATTGGCGCACTCAATTTTGGGACGTCAACTATCGTACCCCAGGAGTTGCATCTGTACCTTTGAGAGATTTTCTATCTCCTTTTTGGGATGACCAGAATTCTAATACAAAGCCTTTGGCAGATGTTGATTCTGCATCTAAGGATAATAAGCCAGAAGACGGCTGGGAACTTGTGAGTAAAAATCTAGGTATGGGTTTGTCGCAAGGTGATGCTGTTGCATCAGTACCGAGTGCTCCATATGTGCTTTTATATAACAAATATACGGCAAAATTACGTATTTACTTGTTAGTAGTTCAACTATTTTCAGGCGTTGCAAATAATGATGCAAGTACTGGAGGTAATATTAAGGTTATGTTTGTACAAGGAGAGTCTGACTATGTATATCAATCAAATCTGTTGACAACTAATACAAGTCCAATGTTGCCCTTAGATAAGTTTACAAGAAATTTGAATATCATTACCCCAAATGCTTTTGCAAATACACTTCCTTATTGGTTATATGCAGATATTCCTGTGGCTTATGATCCTTGTACTTGTCTGAATAAAGGGCAAATTAGAATAGAAGCTGTACTCAATAATAATGCACAAGTGAATTTAGATATCGTAGGTGTACCTCGTTCTACTCCTATTAACAATAATCAAACTAATACGACACCAGGTTATGATTTTCTAACTGGTTTTAGTGAAGTGAGTGGCAAAATCAATGGTGGTTTAAAAGCTGCAGCAACAGTTGCTGGGACTGTCAAAGAATTTAAAAAAGGGTTAGGGAAGTCTGGAATTTTGACTTCAGTACAATATGCAAATATAGACAGAGATATAAAAGCATTTGAGGGTTTGGCAGACCAAGGTACAGCATTACTTAAACTTATACCACAATATGGAGAAGCTATAAGTAGTATTGTTTCATTTGTAGATTATTTTGTGTCTGGTGGAAAATCTAGCAAAGGTGCAACTCCTTCTGGTGTAGTAATTATGAATGATTTTAAGGCAACGGGTACAATAAGTAGCACAATGGCTGCAAATGCAGTTTCTGTTTTGATACCAGGCTCTGATAGTCAAGGTTTGAGTGCTAGTCTAATTCCAAAATACAACAATACATTAGGTGTTTTCAATTTGTTGCGTACTCCAATAGCCAATACAAAACGCTTGGTTCGTAATGTACAAATGGAATCAGATACGAGGTATTGCCCTTGGGCAGTTTCAGGTTCGTGGTATCATAAAACCTTGGATTTGTACGTTAAACTTGACCAAAATACTTTGAATGAAGCAGTTTCTTATGTTATTAATCCTGCTATTTATCCAGATGCAGAGTTATCAGATATAAAAGTAGCTATCCAAATAGCAGGTGTTGAGCAGGTAGATGGGGGTAATATGATTACAGAAACTAAAACAACAACTACATATCAAATAGGACCAGCACAAACCGCATCAATTATGACAAACCTATATAGGACAGAATATTATCCAATAGGTCAAATAGGAGAAGTTACTGCACACTTAAAGGCAAGACTAATTAGAGGTTGGGTAGCTTCTAAACCTAACTTCTGTAATTTTCCTGAGGTAGGTTATATTTACTCACCAAATATAACATTAAAAGTTGTGGCACGTATCAAAAGAAAAAATACTACTAAACCAGAAGAGGATATTATTTTCATTGCTACTTATCCAGTGGATTATGACCGTGCAGCAAATTCTCTTAATCCACATCCTAACTATGCTTACACATATACTATTCCTACAAGTAATATTACCCAGCCGCCATCTTTCTCAAATCCTAGTTTGTTTGATATAATAATCCCTGCTGGTGTGGTAGATTACGAGCTTATTGGTTATTCCAATGCAGGTGCAGGTACTTTCCCACGTGTTTCTAATCCAACATATAGACAAAATTTAAAAATATATGGTGGCAATATTCGTACAGGTGTAACGGATTCTTTTGGGCAAAACTACAGCACCATTACTGCAAAAGCCTACAATATCACACTAGAAACACAAAAAGCAGGCATAACTTATACCAATGCTGAAATGGGTTCTTTCACAAGCACTCAAGATATTGATTTAGTCATAGAGGCAACCGCAGGAGATATTGTTTTTGAGGCAAAAAATACGGCTTATCAAGCACCAGTATCACCTGCTAATGTTTTTGCGTTTTGCAATAGTACAGATTATAAGGTAGCATCACGTAACCAAAGTAAAACAGTAGAAACGCAAGCAGAGCCACCAAAAGACGTTCCTACACCTACCAAATCAGCACAATTATTGTCCGTTTATCCAAATCCAACAACTGGCGAGGCAACTATCACTTATGAGGTGGAGAAAGAGGGTAGTAGCGTAGCTATTTATTTGACAAATAACTTGGGTATTCGTGTAATGGAGGTATCAAATGAGGCTTCACAGGCACAAGGCACACATAATGTCCGCATAGATACACGCACACTAGCGGCTGGTGTGTATTTCTACACATTGGTACTTAATGGCGTGGCTTATACAGAAAGGCTTGTAGTCATCAAATAAGTATCAGGATTTTTAGGATTACAAGATTTTAGGATAATACAGAATACATTTTGTTGTATTTTGTATTATCTTTTTTTTATCTTGTAAATTCTAAAAATCCTGCTTCTGACAATGGTAGCAATAAAAAAAGCCTTTCTAAATATTTAGAAAGGCTTTTTTGTACCTCAAACTTCGTACCTATTTTTTCAAGTCTGCAATAGGCATAATCTTAATATCTGCTCTACGCATTTTTCTACGTGCTGCTTCTGGGTCTGCAGATTTATTACTTCCTGCGCCCTTGTAGGTGATGCGCGCAGCTTCTACACCGTTCAAAACGAAATAATCATAAGCGGCTTTGGCACGTTGTTCTGATAATTTCATATTGGCATCTGTATCTCCCTCTGATGAGGCATAACCTATGATTTGTACGCCTGCCGTTGGGTTTTTCTTCAAATAATCAGCAAATTTTAAGACTTCTACTTTGGCTCGTGTGTCCAAAACAACCTCTTTGCTAGGATAAAAAGCAGTATAAGTTTTATTTAAAACAATATTACCTTTATTTATTGAATACTCATCATCATTATTTTGAGGATTTTTTGTATCAATAGCTTTCAAAGTTTTAACTTTTTTGCCATCTACGGTCATTTCAACGAGGTTTCCTGAAGGGTCATCATAAAAGAAAGTGGCTTGTACGGGAGTTTCTTCTTTCGTGCTATTTTCTTGAGCATCAATACTTTCCTCATTATACATAATATCAAGCAAGTAATTACGAGCAACCGTATCTTCAGATTCTGCAATGTCTTCCATTAAGTCATACAAATCTAAATTTCTGCCTTGAAAATTAGTGGCATCTTCTTCTTGTGGTGCTTTAAAATCCTGCTTAATTACAATATCTTGCCCAACTTCTTTGTTATCAACCATTTTCTTCTGTAATGTAATTTCTTGGTACATTTCATAAAAATACGTTTGATTAGGAATATTGATATTGACCAAATATGGCAAATAGCCTTCAGCCTCAATAAGCATATCATAATTTTTTCCTGGTGGGAAAATCATCAAATAATCACCTGTTTTTGCATTAGGATTATAGATGTGTTTAAGTGGCTTATTGGTTGTTTTGTCAATTACTCTTATTTTAGTAGGAATAGCTTTTGGGGGATTTCCTGCTAAGATTTTACCTTTTATCATTGTCAAAGGAATACCGTTTTCTTCAGGAATACCTAAAAAATAAATATCCTGCATACCTTGTCCGCCTAATCTATCAGATGAAAAATAGCCTTTTGTACCATTGGCAGAAAGCGCAAAATAACTATCATTATATACACTATTGACTGGATAGCCCATATTTTTTGGTGCGCTACATTTCAAACCATCTATTGTTGTCTTAAAAATATCATCACCACCAATGGTATTGTGTCCGTTACTGGTAAAATACAGCGTTTTGCGGTCTGGGTGAATAAAAGGTGCATCTTCATCAAAAGGCGTATTAATGTCTTTTAGATTTTCAGGCTTACCCCACGAGCCATTTGGTTGTTTTTCAACTCTATAAATATCCCTTCCGCCTGCGCCACCTGCACGGTTACTGGCAAAATACATTACACTTTCATCTGTTGTCATACTTGCAGCACTTTCCATATTGCCAGAGTTGATAGGTGCAGGGAATTTTTCAGGCTCTGCCCATTGCCCTGCTTGTTGCTTGCTCATAAATAACCCACCTTTGCCATTTTCTCCGCCCATATACAAAATAAGTTCTTGTCCATCAGCAGAAAGTCCCACAGAACCCACATTAGAAGAGGTTTTGAAGCTAATTTGTTGTTTTTCTTTCCAAGAATAATTTTTCTTACGAGCCGTAAAAAGTTGCTCTACATATTGCCCAGAATTATCTTTTTTGGTAAGTGTATAAATCATCATATTTTCATCAGCTGAGATAACAGAACCATATTCTGTATTTGGCGTGTTGATGTCTTTCCCAAGGTTTTGAATAAGTACATCTACAGTATCTCTGACAATCTTTTTAGCGTTATTTACAATCACCAAAGAGCGTTCAGTGTCTATAAAAAGTTTGTCATCTTTATTTACTTTTGATTTATATTTTTCAAAATTAGCTTGTGCTTTATCAAATTGGTAGCCTAAATGATAGCATTTTCCTAAGTAATAATACAACCTAAATGGTACTTTATCTGTCACTTTTGAAAGTGAGGCTTCCAAATAATTAAGTGCTTTACTTTGTGCTTCTGCATCAAGAGTACGGAAATAGGCAACTCCAATTTTATAGTTAAGCAGTGCATCAGTTGGTGTACTTTTGTGTGCAGAAAGGTAAGTTGGCAAGGCTTTTTCGTATTCACCAGCATTGAAAGCCACGTCTGCACGTTTTAGCTCGTCTGGTGTTTGTGCGTTTGCTTGCGTTGTGAGCAATATTGTAGCAAAAGTAGCACAAAAAAGTAGGTTTTTCAACATAAGGAAGAAGTTTTTATAGTTAGTTTTTAGTTACTGCAATTTGAATTACAATACTAAAATAATGCCAATTATTATTAAATCAAACACAAAATTAAATATAATTATCCAAATAAAAAAGCAAAAAGCAAAATATTTGATGTAAGATTTTATTAAGTTTTATTCAAAAATTTTGCTTAAAAGCTCATCAAAAGGCAAAGCAACTGTATAAAGCCTATCAGAATACACAGAAGCCACAAGTTTTATGTAGCTGGGTTGGTCGTTTATCAAAATATATTCTATCAAAATATTCCCATATTTTTGATTAAGTAGTTCATTTTGAATAACTTGCTCAGAAATTGGGGGTTTCAGGTAATATTTTTCAATAGTTTCTACATAGTTTGGGCGGTCAAATATGCGCCTATCTGCGTTTGCTTGCTGATAACCTAAATTTAAGACTTTATCTTTTAATAAATCAAAAAAGTGCTGAAAGTGCATCTCTGGAATATTTTTATGATAAGTAATAGCTAGTCCGTTGGCGTAGGGCATTTGCAAAAGATGCACTTGAAAAGTATCTATTTCATCATTTCTTTTCTTCCAATAAGCGTTTTTAATGCTTTCAAGTAACTTTTTGTAATAACCGCTATTCATCCAATCAAAGTAAGATTTTTTATATTTATCTTCACGCAAAATAACCTCCTCAATAATGGGCAAATGCGCATTTTGAGGTGTTTTTTTAGGGAAAAGTTTAGCAAAAATAGCCGTTAGAAAATCACTCACAAAATAATTGTTAATTAGAAATTAGAAATGAATACAAAAATACGAAAATACAAAAAAGCTTACATTGAAATATTACATTAAACAGTAATATTTTAGTAGAAATTTGTAATTTATTGTAAAATGTGTACTTTTGTAAACACAAAATACAATATATTGTTATAAATTAAATAGCAAAGTAATGAAACCCCTTCCAATAAAACCACAATATCTTTCTTCTTTGCAAAATTATCAGTTAGAAACAATGAAAGTAGCAGAAGAAATGATAAAAAATCTTATGAAAAATAATACGTTCACACAAGAACGCTTGATGGAATTTTATGATGAAATGTTGGATTTTTCTCCCAAAAGTACGAAAAAAAGCAATTTAGGCAAAAAATAATTTTAAATTAGGAATGGTGAATTAGGAATTATGATAAATTTTAACTACGAAATAACGCATTTTAGCAAAGAAAATGCCCATTTCTTGGCGCAACTTTCAGCTTTGGCGTATGAAAATGAAGAAAATATAACTGATACATTGACTAATTATTTTCCATCAGAATTTTCTAGATTTCGTTTTATTGATACACATCAAGACCATAAACACGCTGGTTTTGATGCGCAAGCCTTTGTGATAGCTAACCAAAAAGCTATTTTTATTGCTTTTAGAGGTACTCAGGGAGATAGTTTGGAAGATATTGTGACCAATATGGATAATAGGCTTGTACCTTGTACTTTTGGGCATATTTATCAAGGATTTTATGATACTTCACAGGTTATTCTTGCGGATATTTTTAAAACTGTACAAGATTTTCAGGATAATAATCAGCTTATTTATCTCACAGGACACAGTCAGGGCGGAGCTTTAGCAATGCTAACGGCACGTTTATTGGGTGAGCAAATGCCACAACTGAATGGCGTTTATACCTTTGGACAGCCAAAAATTGGAGATATGCTTTTTTCAGCTAATTTTGATATGATATTTCCGACAGGCGTTTTTAGGCTTGTCAATGTAGGGGATAGTGTGGTGGATAATCCTCCTAGCTTATACCACGCAGGTATTTGTGTGCAATTAGATGAAAATGGGAATATAGAGATTTTGGGAAATACCCTTTTAGAAAGTTCTAGTAGTGATTTTGCGTCTGTTTTGGATATGCTTTTTGATGCCGCCACAGACGGAATGCAAAACCACGAAATAACAGAATATATAAAAAGATTAGCGTAATGCGTTCAATTAAAAATTACGAATTACGTTTTAGAACTTTTATCAAAAAAAGTACGTTACAAATTCAACAAAATAAAATTCTGATAATGTCAAAATAAAATATAATTATTTGATTGTCAATATTTTGTATTTAACTCACAACTCAAAATTTACAACTCACAACTCAAATGATACAAGTAACAGATAAAGCAAAAGATAAAATTTTGGAATTGAAAACAACAGAAGGACACACAGACGAGCAAAATATACGTGTTTCTGTACGTGGGGGTGGTTGCTCTGGTTTGATGTACGACTTAGATTTTTCTTCTACAATAGAAGCCAACGACCAAATTTTTGAAGACAAAGGCGTAAAAATTTTGGTAGATAAAAAAAGTCTTTTGTACCTTGTAGGCACAGTTTTAGACTTTTCTGATGGACTAAATGGTAAAGGTTTTCAGTTTGTAAATCCTAATGCCTCACGCACTTGTGGGTGTGGAGAGAGTTTTTCTGTTTAGAAAAATTAGCAAAAAATAAATATAATAAAAATTCCTGCACATCATTAAGATATGCAGGAATTTTTTAATCAGTAAATCATCTTAGATTTAAACGAAAAAAATAAATTTTAATTGCCATAATACCTATTGCTAGTGCCAATGCGAGTATATTTTGTATTGGAATTTGCTTTATTTGTTTGATAAGTATCAAGCGCAAAGTGAGTGCAAGAGTGTCAAATAGTACAATGCTGTCATCTGGAGTTCCGCCAAAACCCACAGCATATCCTCCTTTTACCAAAAATAGTTTATAAACCCAGAAAAGTAATTCTCCAACTAACACAAGTACGCCAATATTTTTTGATGAAAAATACCCAATACTCAAAAATAATAATGCAGAACCACTATAAAACATATTATCTATTGAAAAAATAGGCTCTGTACCTCTTATGCAACCATAATCTTGTGTAAAATCAACAGTTGTAAAAAAACCTAAAAATGTCCAAATAAGTAATGAAACATAAGTTATTTTAGGCTTCTTAGTGTAGAAAAAAAGGTAAAATCCAAGAAAGTAAAGCCCAAGAAAAAGAACTATAAGAAATCCTATTGTGGCTAGTGTAGGTAATAATTCCATTTTACAATTTTACTTAAAAATCTTATAACGCACTCCCACATTCAGTATCATACTCAAATCTTCTCCTGCGAGGTTTGGGCGTGTGTTGCCAGACAAAAAACTAATTGTTTTGAATGGGTCTTGCCAAAGCATTGTTGGTAGAAGTTGCAAATCAAAATTATGCCTACGACATTTTGCGCGAGATATTGCGCGAATCGCGCCAGTTCAA
>JAYVHJ010000486.1:0-2880 GCA_043771315.1 Raineyaceae bacterium | reverse complement strand
GGATTTAGGGGCTATTATTTATTAAAATTAAGTTCTGTACTATCTCCAATATTCAAACTTTGGCTTAAACCTTTGATAGAAGTATCATTTCCTATGATAGAATTTTTGAGTACAACATTCTCCAAACCGCTAAAAGAGCCAATAATGGAGTTTTGAACAATAGAATATTCAATAATAGTATCTTCACCAATAGCTACATTAGGTCCTATGATGCAGTTGGAAAGCTGACAATTGTCACCAATACTTACAGGAGGAATAATGATGGTATTAGGAAATTGGGGCAAATTTTGCTTAAATTTGTCTTGATTTAGAAGAATAGCGTTTGCCTCCAAAAGTGTTTCTTTGCGTCCACAGTCGTACCAATGATGCACAAGTTGCGAAAAAATAACTTCTCCTTGTGTTATCATACGCATCAGCGCATCTGTGAGGTGGTATTCTCCATTGTTTTTGATATTATTTTTGATAATATACTCAATAGCATCAAATAAAGCCTTCAGATTTTTTATTTTATAAATGCCCACAAGTGCCAAATTTGACTTTGGGATTTTTGGTTTTTCACTTAATTTGATGATTTGATGCGTTTTTTCATCTAATTCTGCCACGCCAAAAAGCGCAGGATTAGATACTTTCATTACGCCCACCACACTTGTTTTAGCCTTGATAATTGCGGAAATATCCAAGTGAGCAATAGTATCACCCAGCACAATTAGCAATTCTTTTTCATTTTCTAATTGTTTTTTACAACTCCAAACAGCATGTGCAAGCCCTTCACGAGGTTCTTGCAAAATAAATTCTGCTTTAATGCTATCTCCGTAGGTTTTTTTAACAAAATACTCAATTTTATCACCCAAATAACCCAAAACAAACACAAAATCAGTAATGCCACCAGCCCGCAAATCATCAATAATATGCGCCAAAATAGGTTTACCCGCAATAGGAACTAATGATTTTGGTTGTGTATGTGTGTGTGGGCGCAATTTTGAGCCAATACCTGCCACAGGAATAAGTGCTTTCATTAATTGTGAATTTTAAATGCTTACTGCTTGTCCGTTTCCCCACGTTCCACGTGGGGTTATGATAGTTCAACCCCGTTGGGGTTTTTTTCAGAGAAAAACTGTATTAAAAACCCTGAAAGGGTTTAACAACCATAACCCCACGTGGAACGTGGGGAATGACAAACAAAAATTAAGCCCTATATCTTACTTCAATTTCGTGAAGTTCTATCAATGGTTTCAAAAATTCTTCCAAATCATACACAGAAAGCTGGCTTGCTGCATCACAAAGGGCTTTATTTGGGTCTGGGTGGGTTTCTATAAACACGCCATCAACGCCTGCCGCCACGCCTGCACGTGAAATAACAGGCAAAAACTCCCTTGCACCACCGTTTGGGTCTGCGCTAGGAATACCATATTTGCGGATAGAGTGCGTAATATCAAAAACCACAGGAAAACCAGTTTTATTGAGGTGATAAAAACTGCGTGGGTCAACGACAAGGTCATTGTAACCTAATGTAAAACCTCTTTCAGTCAAAATAATTTGGTCGTTTCCACTTTCTACTGCTTTGTCGCAAGGTTTTTGCATATTTTCAGGAGCTAAAAACTGTCCGTGTTTGATATTGATAACTTTGCCAGTTTTTGCAGCAGCAACCATCAAATCTGTCTGCATACACAAATACGCAGGTATTTGTAGCACATCAAGCACTTGCGCAGCAGGCACGCATTGGTCTGGGTAATGAATATCCGACAAAAGCGCAAAACCAAACTGTTCCTTGATTTTTTGTAACATCTTCAAACCCTCATCAATACGAGGACCAATATAGTATTTAAGTGAGCTACGGTTATCTTTTTGGTACGAAGACTTAAAAATCACAGGAATTTTTAGGCGTTCGCTCACTTCTTTTAGTTTTTCAGCGGTGCGCATCATTATACTTTCTTCTTCTATCACACAAGGACCAGAAATAAGAAACAACTGGTCTGCGCCACAGTCAATATTGCCCACTTTTACAATTTTTTTTGTCATTTTTTTGAGATTTTTTTATGGTTTATTTTTTTACAACGCTACTCTTGAATTTTGTTGAGCCACATTGCGTAAATTGTTTTTTGGCTGTATAACCAAAGGTATAATCTTTGATGAAAATGTTGAGCAATCTTTTAAATTCTGCTTGTTGTTTTTCGTCCAAAGAAGGCATCTCATAAAGGAAATAGGTTATTTTGCCTTCTGGCGTGAAATAAACTTTGTTTAGGCAGCTTACATCTTTTTGGAATTCAAAATCATTTTTTTTGAGAAATGCGCCCAAATCCTTTAGCAGTTTTTGCCACGCAGCAAACAATACTTCGTCTTTTTTCTCTCCTGTGGCGGTTGTATCTACAATACTCAAAGCACTCACGTAGGTTTTATCAAGTACATTAGAGCCTATGCCTTCTGTTTTGGGGCATCTCTGAGCGTAATTCCTTGTTGTGCGCTTGCGTAGGCAACTGTCAAGGAAAATAAAATGGTGAAAAACAGTTTTTTAGGTGTCATTTTTTGGGGTTTTTTAGAGTTTATTTTTTTAACGAAAGATTATTTCATCTTGATTAAACAGTTTTTTAGCCAGTATATTACCATTTTGAAGTTCTAAGTTGGTTATTTCTGTTTTTTTCTCGTATCCTATGCTAATATCAGAATCATAATTTTTTCCTTTTAGGAATTTTAGCAAAAAAGTTTTATTTGGTATGTTTGGTATTTCAAATGATAGCGAAATTTCATCATATCCTCGTCCTATTTTCACAGAATTGGTTTCTATTCTTATCTCTAAGGCATTTATAACAAGTTTTTTAGTGATAGATTTTAATTTGGAATCAATATGTATTATTTTACCTTTCATAAAATTATAAGTAAGTG